>NTKP01000033.1 GCA_002457365.1 Rhodothermaeota bacterium MED-G12 | reverse complement strand
TTGAAGCTCCTGAAATGGTTGAATGGTTTGGTCGCGGAATACGCAGATTTCTCCATCTATAACTGTTGGGGGAAATTCTTTTTTACCGAATAGTTCTACTAGTTCTGGGAATTGATTCGTTATCGCATTTAAATCACGAGAAAATAGTTCAACCTTAGGGCCATGAGCGTGGAGCTGACAACGCATTCCATCAAACTTTTCTTCGGCTATGAAATCTCGCCAATGCTCAACCGATCTGGAATGTAAGGGAGCCGCAAGCATAAAGGCGATGGGGTTAAACAATTTGAATTGGGCCTGATCTAAACGATTCGTACAAGCCAATTCGGCTGTCTTAGCCAAGCTTCCAGTAAGCATGTGTGCGTATCGCAGCTGTTCGTAATCTACCTGAGAACTTCTAGCTAGAGCCTGAAGTACACTTCTACTTTCAAAGCCTATTCTTAAAGAACCTTGGGAAAGTAATCTCAGAAAATACTTGGTTGCCAAAGGCGATAAGCCACCCCATACGCGTGTTAGGATTCGCTGCTTATCTTTTCGCCCACGAGTTTGGGCTAGTTCTTCTGCCAGTTCGGAAATACGAGCTAGATTCCAATGCTGTATGGTATTTTTTTGCCGAGCTTCTGGAAGGTTTTCGAAGAGTCGCTGAATGGTTTCAGTACTACTACCGCTGGCTGTTCGGCATGCCTTAAATACGATATCATAGTCGATTCCACAATAATCGGCAGCCGCTATCCCAATGGTTCGAGCTCCTACAGAAGCACGTTTACCTGAGATGTTGGAAAAGGCGCCTTCCCCCATAAACTGGCAGGCTAATGATACCTCAGAAGGGGCTAATTGTGCAAAATAGTTGGCGCAGAGTTCTACTTTTGCATTGCTTCCTCTAGTTTCGGCTATGTCTTGGACAAGCCTAGCCCATAGCTCAAAGTTATCTGCTGCCTCCTGCTTGTTTTGCATTTATTCGAGCTCCTCATGCATCATGTCGAGGTAGACTGCGTCAAGGCCTCTCTGCTGCAATTCATGCAAAACTACCTTTGGATCGGGTGTGTGGGTAATGTAGGTGCGCTTGGGTTGAAGGTGTTCACACAGGTTAATGAGTTCAAAGTAGTCTAAATGATCACTTAAGGGGATTAAGGCGTGAGCCTGGGTTTGGGTTCTTCTGGCTTCATGCGATGCCCAGCCACTACAATAGGCAATTTTTTTCTTCTTAATATGACTCGCAAAACCCGATTCTAAACCAGAATTTGGGGTAAACAACAGGCACCCTTCTGAGCTAGCACGATTATAGCGCTCGTATGCGCCTAGGTCAATTCCAAACTCTTCGTATACTGCGCACAGTGGATACCCAGCGCCATGAATTTGCTTGGTTTCGGGTAGTTCGCTAAGCATATGCATCATTTCTTGAGCCTTACCTAGGTTGTAGCCTAGAAAAATAGGAGTATAACCCTCGTCTAAGGCTTTGCGTGCAAAACTCATCAAGTCAGATTGTAGTTCCTCGTTGGATTTCCACCGGTAAATGGGCAAACCAAAAGTAGCCTCTATGATGAGTTGGTCAACTTGCCGGTCCTTGGGTAACTCGAATCCTTCGGTTGCAGGGGAAGCGGGTGTTTTACAGTCACCCGTATATAAAATATTTCCAACTCCTGACTCAATAAAGGCCATTGCAGATCCAAGAATATGCCCAGCAGGGTATAGGGTCATAGCAAAGAGATCAGTGGTCAAAGTTTCGAAGAAAGGCAGCTCTACAATATCTTCTTTGAAACCTCGAAGCCTCATGAGTGCGGCCGTTGGTGGGGTAGCGTAAATGGCTAAGCTGGTATGTCCTTGTAAGGACTTTCTATTTCTAGGGATGTGATCGGTATGCGCATGTGAAACAAAGATGTGTTGGACGTCTGCATCGCTATAATCCAACCCAATAGATAATTCAGGAAGTTTAATACCATGATACCGTGCTTTTTTGACCTTTAACATGGATATTTAGTGTTATGTGACCGGTTTATATGGGGATGAGTGTACATGCTAATGAACCAGACTTTAAATTTTTATGCCTTTTAATCCCTCTTTAAGTTTTTGTATTTGCATACTAAGAGTTAGTTGGGTTATGTAAATGTGCTGAGCCACGTTGGCAAAATGTAGATATTTATCGATAGCAATTATATATGATAGTTAGGTTAGTGTCATTTTCTGAGGGTAAATACATTAATGTTGAAGTAATGTATTGAGCTTCGCAGTTATCTGCTAGTTATAATCGATACGATCTTCAAGTACTTCTTCCAGGTTGAATGTTGGACGTATATCATTGTAACGCTCAATTTCGCCTTCCGGATTCAACAAAATATAAAAGGGAATTCCTCCACCTCTGTACCCTTTGAAGGTGGCTTGTTCGAAACCATCACCACCATACACTTGGATCCATGGATTTTGAAATCGTTCAATATCTCGAATCCATGTTGTGCTATCCACTTCGGTAGAAATCGCTAAAATTTCAAAATCCTCACGATCAAATCGCGCATATATCCGGCGCATATCATCAAATTCATCTAAACAGGGCTGACACCATCCGGCCCAAAAGTCTAAGAGCACATATTTTCCTGCAAAATCACTTAGTTCATAGGCCTTACCATCGCGATCGAATAGTCGAAAGGGTATAGCTGGGTTACCAGGAGAGACTGCTCGGATAGCTTCATAAAAATCTTTTAAAAATTCGGTGTAGGCTGGATAACGATCATTGTATGAATTCAGATACTTCTGATAGCTTGGTTCAGCAATATCCAATGCTACTTCACCCAATCGCTCGGCTACTAAAAATAATTGCGCATATGCGCGTGCTTGATCATCCTGAATGTAATCGATCACTTCTAGCCTGCGGCGATTCAAGGCAGGATAGGCTAGGCGCTTTATGTCGTATTCCATAAGCTCACCGTACTGCTGGATAACCGAATCGTATACGGCAAATGTGCGAGAATAAAAATGAGTATAGTCACGTACACCCGCTCGTTGAGCCACCAAGTGATCGAACTGGAATAGGCCATCTTTTTGGGCTTGGGTCAATAATGAATCACGGAGTTTGTCCGCGTTTGTTAGTCCTTTAAAGCGTTGCAGAAACTCTATCGCTCGAATTTCACGAACCAGATGTTCGCCTTGAACCCGGTGCCACCAACTCTGATACAGACCATTGGATAACAGTCGCTCCGCGAGTTCCATTTTTTGCTGACTTAGTTCGAGCATGAATGCTACGTCCCCTTTGGTAAAATTACTTTCTTGCTGAGAGATAGCCTGGTCTAGCGGGGCCACCTCTTCTTGGTAACGCAGGAAGTTTTCGTAGGCCGGTAAAGGTTGTTTATTTTGGTTGGTTATGGTCAAGCCTTTTGGGAAAGCCGCACGCTGTACTTCTATGTTGATGGCTGCGGGCTGATCTGACGAGTGAGTTGGTATAGCAAGGGGGAAAAATTGATCCTGAATACGTACATGATACCATTGGGTAGATGCGTTGGTTGAGCCAGCATCCGTTGAACTACTGGTTGATAGGGTTGGCACCTCAAAGGTGAAGGTATTGCCGTTCTGTTTTCCGTCAAGTGTAGTCTTCTCTGAGTATTTGTAATGGAGTGGAACTTCTTCTAGGTGGAGGGTTGCATCACCCAGATAATCTACCGTTATAGTTAAGGTGGTGGATGAAGGGCTAGAACAAGACCAAAAAAGCAGTGCTATACTCACTAGACTTAGAATTGATTTACCAGCAAAGTAAGGGAATTGAGTCTTCATAGTGAATAGGTATAAATGGGGGAATAAAGGTAAATAGTGAGGGTTTCTAATGTTAAATCTGCTAAATCTTGTACGATATAATTACGCTAACACAAAAAACTTTAAAGAAATTCGTTTGGTTAAGGATGAAAAGCAACGTAGCATGCAAACGGTAGAGCTAGACGAACAATTAGTTCCAGATCACGAGCATGCCCTTCATCATCTGCTTAGTAAAGAGCGAATGCGTATTTTGAGTGATTGTATTCGTGGGTTGAATGATCTTAATAGAAGGTTAATCGAGTTTTTGTTAGCCCAGCCGGATGCATCGACCAGTGATATTGAACAACAATTTCAGTTAAGCTATGCCAGTGCGAGGACCAGAAAAACTAGGATTATTCAGGCATTGCATGATTGCTACCTCCGGTACTCAAAAAAGTAACTGAATGTGTACGACCGGTAAAGAGTGTGCTAATGTTTCAGACCAACCGGTCGCCATAGTATACGTTTGATCTATCCATGGATGATGCATTTGCGAGGGTTGAAGGGACCAATTCCAGCTCAAATATTCTCCTTGAAAAGATGATAATTGTTTACTCAGCTTTGTATGACTCGCATAAAGCAGAAGATCAAAAGCCATTAGAAAGCTACCCTGCAAAATGATGGCTTGGCCGTAGCCCTTCCAACGTTCTTTGCCCATTTTGTAACCGCGATAGGCTAACCAAGCACCCCCGCTTATGTATAGGACATCTAAGCCTGCATTAACCAATAGAATGGTGTCAAAGCGGTTCATGTCATACAGTATTTCTGCAGAGGTAACACTGGTGTTGGTAAGTGTTCCTTTATACCCAAAGTAGGCAATGCCTGCATTAACGGTATTCCAGGCGGCATTCATTTGGTGAAAGTAGGATCTAGAACCATCCGTTCTAGCATAGCCCAAGCCTCCTGTAAGTAGATTTAATCCAGCCCAAGAACCTAAGATGAGCATTCCATTTTGTTGGATTCGGAGCGACTGTTGTTGCCACCAAAGTGGATCTTGCTGACCATTTTGTGCCATAACCCAGGTGGGTACCCCTATTAAAAAACAGAAGAGAAGTGGCGTAAGAATTCGGCTTAGGTGAATATGGTTGTATGTAAACATGGTAGAAGGTCGTTAGGTGGCTTGGCGAATTTGTATGAGCTCATTTTCTGCAATTGCAATGATTTTGGGCGTTTTACTAGTAATTAAATGCAGGCCGGTAAACGTTCCAAATGCAGGTAAAACCAGTTGGGCTGTGTACTGAACAAAGCAGGGTAAAATAATTCTCTGTCTGCCTTTACCTTGTATTTTTATGCCCGGATGCAGGTGCCCACTAATCCATCCTGTAATCGGGCTTGAATTCATTGGGTCAATTTGTTGGATTTCATTTTCGGGTTCGTAAACAGGGGTATGGGTGGATGATTGAGTCCCATGATCGTGGGTGATGGGAGCCTCTTTATCGTGAAGGAAACGAATGTTTTTCACATCTAGATGAGGGAGGACCTGCAGACCTAGATCCTCGTATTTCTGTGCTGAGTATAGTTCGTGATTACCCAATATTAAGGTCATGGATAAAGCAGAGAATTGTCTGCGCCAATGCTCGAAATCATCCCACTCACTATTGGTTTCACTATGAAACAAATCGCCCAGAAAGAGGAGTCTTTCGGGGTTAAATTGGGCAATAACCTGGCTAAGTCGTGATAAATTATCCTGGTTAACTTCGGTTGGTATAGGGATGCCATAACGCCTAAAATGCCCCGCCTTACCCAAATGAACATCACTTATAACCAGAGTTTTTTCCGTTGGATAATAAAGTACACGCTGGGCTGAGAGTAGAAGTTCTTCTTCTTGGAAATGAACGATGATAGAATGAACCGTAGTTTCAGACATGTTTAATGAGTTGAGCTTGCATTTTTTTAATCCGATCCATGAGTTTTTCACTGCTCATTTTCTCGCGCAACCGGTCAACCATGATAGGAAAGGCATAAGGGGTGAATCGTTTGGTTTCTCGATATTCAATGTGACCCGCTTGAATGCGATCGAGTACCTGCCTGAGTCTGATTTCATCAAATTGGAAAAAGAGAACTTCATCTATGGCCTGTTGCAAAAGTAGATGATCGGGTTCATAGGATTGAAATACATCAAAGAAAAGACTCGATGACATTTGAAGATGTCGAGTAGTACGGCCTTGGCCAGGGAATCCCTGAAAAACTAAGCCAGCTATTTGGGCTATTTCGCGAAATCGTCGTTTTGCAAGTTCAGAGTTATTGAGACTACTTTTAATGTCGTTGATTAAATGCTCAGAGCTAAACAAATCTTTTTCTAGTGCTTGCTGGATAGGAATATCCTGATCGGATAGTAGTTCAAACCCATAGTCATTCATTGCGATAGTGAAAGTAATAGGGACCAGTTTGGCAATGCGATGTGCTATCAGAGTAGAGAGTCCTTCATGCACATTTCTTCCCTCAAATGGATAGAAAAATAGATGACACCCCTCACGTGAAAAGCTTTTTTCAATAAGTAATTGGTTTGGACCTGGTAACATGGACCAAGCCTGCTGCACCGCTAGAATGGGTTTTAAATAATCAATTTCTGCCGAGCTTTGATGCTTTATCTGTGGAGCATCTTGGCGGTAGTGATCGATGGCTCGCAACATACTCTCCTTGAGCATTTCACTCATATTGGAGGATAAAGACATACGTCCACCTAGCCAGCTCGGCACTTTAGCACTCCCCGAGGAAGCCCGTCGGACATAAGCGGTCATTTGCTCTACTCTAATAAGTTCTAAACGCCTACCAGAAAACCAGAATCGGTCGCCCTCTTTTAACTGACCAATGAACCACTCTTCAATGCTTCCAATACGACCACCACTAAGGTATTTAATCTGCATGTTAGCATCAGAACTAATGGTCCCAATATTCATACGATGTCTTCGTGCTACGGTACGATTCCCTACGATATAACGACCTTGGTCATCTAATTCTAATTTTGCAAACTCAGGATAGGCATGCAACGCGGGTCCACCACTAGATAAAAATTGAATAACTTTGTGAAAATCCTGTTCACTAAGGTGGCGATAAGCAAAGCTGCTACGAAGTTCTCTTAGGGTGGCTTCCGCAATGAATCCACTTCCAACCGCCCGAGTCATTAGGTATTGAACTAAGACATCTGTCGGGGATAAAAGAGGTGGGCGTGGTTCAATTTTATCTTGCTTTACCGCTTGGCGAAGGGCATCTGCTTCCAGAAGCTCCAGTGCGTGTGTGGGTAAAAAGTGGATGATACTGGTTGCCCCAGGTTGGTGTCCACTACGACCGGCACGTTGAACAAAACGTGCAACTCCTTTAGGACTGCCCACTTGAATAACGGTTTCAACAGGGCTAAAATCAACACCCAAATCTAGGCTGGAGGTACAAACGACCACTTTGAGTCGTTCATCGTGCAAACTTTCTTCCACCCAGTTACGCACCTTTCTGTCTAGTGAGCCGTGATGCAAGGCAATTTGACCAGCCCATTCAGGTACTCGCTCAAGTAATTCTTGAAACCAACGTTCGGCTTGTCCCCGGGTATTGGTGAAAACTAAGGTTGATCGGCTTTTTTGTAAAATAGGAATGAGTTCATCGATTAAATGTAAACCCAGATGCCCATGCCAGGGGAAAAACTCTATGGATGTAGGAAGTATAGATTCTACCTGTATATTTTTTTGTATGCTGGCTTTAATGGTTACCGAATTCCTATAACGCTCTTCAGACCCCATTAATACTTCAGATGCCTCTTCCATGTTACCCAAAGTGGCAGAAATACCCCATGTTTTTACTTCTGGTTGAAGTGCTCTAGCTCTGGCTAAAAAAAGTTCGGTTTGTGTGCCTCGTTTACTACCCATTAGCTCATGCCACTCGTCAACTACCACGCTATGGAGTCGCTTAAAATAACGTTCGTGGTTTTTTTGGGCCATGAGTACATGCAAACTTTCAGGGGTCGTAATGAGTACCTGAGGCATGGATTGTTCCTGTTTTTTTCGGATCGAAGCGGATACATCACCCGTTCGCCTGCCTACTTGAATATCAAGATCAAATGCGGCTAAACTCTGCCTGAACTGCCGTTCCATATCCTTAGCAAGTGCTCTAAGGGGGGTAACCCATATGATCTGCAGACCTTTTTGACTCGTTTTAGGTGCGTCCAACCACCGGATAAGGTGTGGCATCCAAAGGGCTAAGGTCTTGCCCGATCCGGTAGGTGCATGTAAGATACCTTCTTTGCCTTTTTGGACGGCCTGCCAACATTCATGCTGAAATGTAAAAATTTCCCAATGGTTGTTTGTAAACCAATCACGTACTTGATCTAAGCCACTCCTAGGAGATTCAATAAGCTGTTTAGTGGGTGACATGTACGAGTGAAGGTGGTTCTTTTGTGCGTTTTTTTGTACTAATTTATGGGATCAAAACTTTTTGAAAAAATCTATAAAAGCGCTTGCAGAGCTTCGTTATTTTTTAGAGTATATGAGTCTTGTAGATTTTGCAAGCACACAGTTTTTAGACCAACGTTTTATGCCTTTTTGTATGCATGTACATTGGTCTAATGCATTCAACAAATACATCAAACTATCCAAATAGCGTTCCATTATGTGGTTGAACATTAAATCCTTTGACAATTATCAAGAAACTTTTAACCAAAGTGAGCAAGATAGACTCAGTTTTTGGGATCACGAGGCAGGCACTTTTTACTGGCGGAAGCGTTGGGATCAGGTGCAAACAGGGAGTTTTGAAGAAGGCAATATCAAGTGGTTTGTCGGGGGTAAACTGAATATAACGCAGAATGCATTAGACAGGCATTTGAATACCATTGGTAATAAGACGGCGTTCATTTTTGAGCCAAATCATCCCGATTCATTTCGTCGAACCATTACCTACAAACAACTTCATGAAGATGTATGTAGATTTTCGAATGTACTTGAGAGTAAGGGTATAACCAAAGGTGATCGGGTCTGCATCTATATGGCTATGACTCCGGAGCTGATTATAGCAGCTCTTGCATGTGCGAGGATTGGGGCAGTACATTCTATTGTGTTTGCGGGTTTTTCTGCTCAATCACTGAGCGAACGGATCAATGACTGTCAGGCTAAAATGCTCATCACCAACGATGGACTTCGAAGAGGAGATAAGCATGTGCCATTAAAAGATATTTCGGATGAGGCGTTGCAGACATCCCCCTCCGTAGAAAATGTTATTGTTTGTCAGCGAACCAATAGAGATATCCACTGGGAAGAAGGACGTGATTTTTGGTGGCATAACCTTATTAGGAATGCATCACGTCATCACGAGGCAGTAGAGATGGATGCCGAAGACCCCCTTTTTATTTTGTATACCTCGGGATCAACTGGGAAACCAAAGGGAGTGGTGCATACCTGTGGGGGATATATGGTCTACACCTCGTATTCGTTTCGCAATGTATTCCAGGTAGGAGCGGATGATGTCTATTGGTGTACCGCTGACGCGGGATGGATTACCGGGCACAGTTACATTATTTATGGGCCATTGTTTACAGGTACCACTGGGATTATTTTTGAGGGTACACCAACCTATCCGGATGCTGGGCGTTTCTGGGAAGTGGTAGAGAAATATAAGGTTACTCATTTTTATACCGCTCCCACCGCCATTCGTGCCTTAATGTCTTTTGATATGGATTATGTGACGAAATATGATCTGAGTTCATTGAAAGTATTAGGTAGTGTGGGTGAACCCATTAATGAGGAGGCATGGAATTGGTATCATAAGCATATAGGCAAAGAACGTTGCGATATTGTGGACACTTGGTGGCAGACGGAAACAGGGGGGATTTTAATTTCTCCACTCGCGGGTATAACTCCAACCAAACCGGGCTTTGCTACACTTCCATTACCTGGGATTTTTCCAGTATTGATGGATGAAAATGGACATGAAATCCAAGGAAATGGAGTCGAGGGAAATCTATGTATTAAATATCCTTGGCCATCAATTGCTCGAACCGTATATGGCGATCATGAGCGCTATTTACAGACCTATTTGTCTGCTTATAAAGGATATTATTTCACCGGTGATGGGTGTCGTCGGGATGAGGATGGATATTATAGGATTACCGGACGAGTGGATGATGTGCTCAATGTTTCGGGGCATCGTCTGGGAACTGCCGAGATTGAAAATGCACTTGATGAGCATCCCAAAGTAGTGGAAACAGCCATCGTCGGCTACCCACACGACATAAAAGGGCAGGGTGTGTACGCTTTCATGATTTGTGATGGGGAGGTGGGTGATAAAGCTGCTTTCAAGAAAGAGTTGTTGGATTTAGTTACCAAAATTATAGGCCCTATTGCTAAGCCTGATAAAATTCAAATTGTTCCAGGCTTACCCAAAACTCGTTCTGGGAAGATTATGCGACGAATATTACGTAAAGTGGCCTCAAATGAAGTTGATCAGTTAGGTGATACGTCAACACTTTTAGATCCTAGTGTGGTGGATGCTATAGTTTCTGGAGAGGCACTTTAGTTGGTGGTCATGGCCGTGGGATTGGGATGCTTTTTATCGCCCCTGTCTTTTTAACAGGAATTTCTACACTTCTAAAGCAAAGCCAAAGGGAAGGAATAATAAGCTGACTAGCAAAAAAATTAACCGGAATCGTGTCTTAACCAGCGCTGGATGAAAAAAAAGTCCAAAGGTGTAGGGTTTGGTCGCAAGCCATTCATAATAGCGGTATCGGTGTATTGAACCTAGTGCCATAGTCACATGACCATGAATAATGGTTAATAAAAAAGGCATAGCAAACATGAAGGCACCGATGTATCGGAAACTCAGATCAAGCCCTAATTCTCTGGCCGCATAATAATATGGCCAAGCAAAAAGTATGAGCAATGGCAAGGTAAGCGCCCAATTTATGACGCTGATCCGGACAAAGTTAGAGGTAGAGAATTCAGATTTCATAGGATACTAATACCAAGAGTCGAGATGTATGAATGGGAAGGGTACTTAGCGGTATATGCATGTACATGTCCTCAAATTTGTGAGGCGATGAGTAGTTCAATTTCTCGTACAGGCAATCCAAAGGCTTTACCAAGTGAGGGCTTGGTAAGATGCCCACGATAGGTGTAGGTGCCGTTTCGAAGGGCTGTATTTCTCCATAAACACTCTTGTATCCCCCCATTTTCACCAATGGCCAGTACATATGGAACCAGTACATTATTTAAAGCATAGGTACCGGTCCTTGCCACTTTAGATGGAATGTTTGGCACACAGTAGTGGGTCACACCATGCTGAGAGTAGGTGGGTTTAGAGTGTGTGGTCGGCCGAGACGTTTCGATACAACCACCTTGATCGATGACAGTATCGACAATGACACTCCCTGTTTTCATTGTCCGTACCATTTCCTCGCTTATCCAAACCGAACTTTTTTCTCCCTCTTGAAAAGCGGAACCAATGAGTACATCAGCAAATTTTAACGCATTTCGAAGATATTGTTCGTTGGCCACTGCGGTAATAATTCGTCGATCTAAGGCATTTTCGAGTCGGCGAAGGGCTGCTAAATCATTATCCATTACAAATACTTGTGCACCGTAACCCAAAGCAGTTCTTGCTGCGTATTCGGCGGTAATTCCTGCTCCTAAAATAGCTACAGTAGCGGGTGGTACCCCTGATATCCCCCCCAACATAATTCCTTGACCACCTTCTTTGGTATCACTGGTTTCTAAATAGTGGGCAGCGATTTGTACGGCCATTGAACCGGTAATTTCATGCATCATCCGGACCAGTGGGAATTCATTATCCGCCCCCTTTATAAATTCATAGGCAATACCTGTAGCCGATTTCTTAAGAATATTGGTAAAAAAGGCTTCCTCCTGGGATCCCAAATGCAATGCTGAGATGATGGTTTGATTTCCCTGCACCCAAGTCATTTCCTCCGGAGTAAGTGGGGCCACTTTAACGATGATGTCTGCCTGATCAAAGGTAGACTCGGTAGATTCAACGATTTCAGCGCCCGCTTCACTATATTCTTGATCGGTGAACTTGGCGTCGGCACCCGCGCCTTGTTCTACCCGAATTTTGTGGCCATTGGCACTCAGAATTCGCACGCCTCCTGGGCTAATACTCACTCGGCCTTCATCAACAGAATGTTCCTTTGGGACTCCCACATGCAACTGCTTTTGGGTATGGGTACGAATAAGATGCTTTTCGAGTGTTTTTAGTCCGATTTCCTCGGTATCCAGTGGATGTATCTGCATGCTAAAACTCCTCCTATTCTACTTGGATAGGTGTACTTGGGTTAGAAGATAATATGTCATCCTCAATGAGTGATAGAAATTGGGCTTCGTCCAAAATAGGAACACCTAGGCTTTCAGCTTTTGTTCGTTTTGAACCAGCTGCCTCACCGGCGAGTAAAAAATCTGTCTTTTTACTGACTGATGAGGAAGTTTTACCCCCATGTTCTTCGATGAGTTCACTAGCCTGTTTTCTGGAAAGAGTGGGAAGGGTACCGGTGAGTACAAAGGTTTTACCCTCGAATAAATTTGATCGGATGCTGATACTTTCCCCTTTGAATTGAAGTCCATGTTCTTCTAAGGACTTAAGTAAATCTAGATATCTTGGCTCTGAAAAAAATTCTATTACCGATTGGGCAATTCGTGGGCCGATAGCGTCAATGGCTAATAGATCTTCCTCAGTTGCCTGCTGTAAAGCGTTCATGCTTCCGAATGCCCGTGCTAAATCTTTTGCTACAGTTTTACCAACAAAACGAATGCCTAATCCATAGAGCACCCGCTCAAATGGCTGTGATTTACTTCGCTCTATACTTTCAATTAGATTAGTGGCACTCTTTTCGGCCATACGTTCTAGTGGGAGAATATCTTCTTTTGTAAGGGTATACAAATCGGCATAATGTGCAATAAGTCCTTCTTTAACAAGTAGGTCAATCATCGATTCCCCAAGGCCATCTATATCCAAGGCATCTCTAGAGGCAAAATGTTCAATTTTGATGCGGACTTGTGGTGCACAGTGGAGGTTAACACATCTCCACGCTACTTCTCCATCGTACTTAATAAGGGTAGCCTGACAAGCAGGACAGTTTGTAGGAAAGTGGTAAGGGGCAGCCCGCTCTGTTTGGGTGGGAACTACTTCAACAACTTGTGGAATAATTTCACCCGCTTTCTCGACTTTTACTTGATCTCCAATACGAATGTCCTTACGCTGAATTTCTTCTTCGTTGTGAAGGGAGGCTCTTTTTACGGTGGTTCCAGCTAATAAGACGGGTTCTAATTCGGCAACAGGAGTGATGGTACCCAGTCGACCTACTTGCAAGCTAATGTCGTTAATTCGTGTGATAGCTTGTTCGGCTTGAAATTTATATGCAATAGCCCAACGTGGGAATTTAGAGGTGCTTCCAAGCTGTTCACGGAGAGCTTCTTCGTTCACTTTAATAACAACTCCGTCCGTTTCATACGGTAACTCATGTCGGATTTGATCCAGCACCTCAATGGTTTTGTGGACCTGTTCTATGGATTCACAAAGGGTAGGGAACTCATTAGCAGGTAGTCCATATGTTTTAATAAGGGCTAATTTTTGATCTTGATTACGATCGATGCCATCTTCAAACAGTAAATCGAAAGCAAAAAATCTAATCGGCCGTCGAGCTACTTCTTTAGGATCTTGCATTTTCAATGAGCCCGCGGTTGAGTTGCGAGGGTTAGCAAAAACGCTTAAACCAGCTTCTTCACGGTAGTTGTTTAGTCGCGCAAAGGCTTCTTTTTCCATGAAAGCTTCGCCTCTAACTTCTACTACCGCCGGTGGGTTTCCCTCGAGAAAAAGGGGGATATCTTGTATGGTGCGTATGTTTTTGGTGATATCATCTCCCCGTTGTCCGTCACCACGAGTGGCACCAAGTACCAATGCACCTCTTTCGTAGCGTAATCGGATCGAGGCCCCATCAAACTTAAGTTCCACCAGATAGCTAAATGAATCATGGCCTAAAATTTTGCGTACGCGGGCGTCAAATTCATTAAGTTCTTCTTCGTTGTAGGTGTTGTCTAAACTTAATAGAGGAGTGGGGTGTACAACTGTTTCAAAGGTGGATGATACGGCGCCACCAACACGAACAGTGGGAGATTGAGGATCTTCTAAATTATATTGCTTCTCAAGACGAGATAGTTCACTGAGTAATTCATCGAAGTGTTGATCACTCATAAAAGGAGTAGCCTGATCGTAATAGGCTTCGTTGGCCTGCTGAAGTAATTTTCTCAGTTCCAGTACGCGTTTTTCAGCCATGAATTCGTGTATTTCTTGTAGAGCTCGTTACCCAAGTGATCTTAGCAAGCAGATTCATAGAGTTCAGATATTGATTAAAAATCTATCGTATATACAATAGAGTCGGGTTCGGATACACCATCGGGTAGAATTAAATCTGGTTTTGCTTCAAATTCCGCAGCTGCTAAGCGCTCACGAGTTAGGCGAACGGTGTTTTCTTGAACTCCTGAAAATCGTTCTAATGGCGCCTCAATAACGGTGTTGTTGAATAAGATAAGCATTCTACTGAACTGTCCTCTAATCGTGATTTCCTCATTGAAATCGAAATAGTATGCCTCTCCTTGTTCCATCCATAGTGGAAAAACGGATTCTCTCAAATCACTCCCCACCCTAACTGGATTTAGCTTATCATAGGCAGCGTAAATCACAATTTGTAATGTGTCAGGAAATTGAGCCAAATTTCGCAGTGCAATCGAATCAAGAGGCGCCGTTTCTGCTTGGGCTAATTCAACCGCGGCCTCACGTTGAGACGTTTCAGACTCATTGGCTTCCGAGTTAGGACTTTGTTGCTCATCCCTATTAGTAGTCCCTGTGATTTCGGAATCTTGACTTGAACGGGCAGAGTTGCCGCTTAGGTTATTTCCAGATAAAGAATCGGCGATGATTACATTATCTGAATTAGGGTCGGTGACCTCTGTTGTGTTTTCTGAGGGGGCTTCAGAAAATCCAGCAAACCAGCTGGAGATCGTACTTCTGTATAAAAAACCGAACACAAGTAAACTCACGGTAATTACCGCTAGAATTGTAATAAGCACAACATTACTTTTGGATTCTTGCTGGGCATTGAACCGTTTACCCATTTGGGCCCAATTCACTTTATCTGCCGTTTTAGTGGACGAAGTAGGTGGCTTACCAGATGGGTTTTTTTCGGGTATGGGAGTTTCTTTTGCCTCCCTAGAGAGGTCTTCCGAATGATTATTGGAATCAACTTTGGTCTCAGGCTCTTCCGTGGCATTGGTTTCTTCACCATCAGTGGTGTGAGCAGCTTCTTTGGTAGACTCAACAGCAGATTTTTTGGTAGTTTTTGACTCTGAATTGGTGCGTGGTGGCTGTTCTGAATGACCGACTTCCTCAGAATCGACCTTATTAGCTTCTTTCGTCTGCTTATTATCGGAGTTACTTTGGTCTAATATTTCTTTAGCTTCTGCATCTGCCAATGCTTTATTTGTTGCGTCTACTTTCGTTTTGGCATCATAATTAAGTTCAGTTCGTATAGGAGCCTTTTTTGGGGCTGATTCTTCTTCTAAATTTCGTTTTCTCTCCTCTCTACCAAATGGATCTGTTGGATTAGGAGCTCCAGCATCTTTAAATATACCATGGTCATAACTTCCTTTCTCCATGGCATCTAAGGCTCGTAAAATGACGGCTTCCTTAATTTTTAATCCTCGGGCATAACTCCGTACAAAGTTCCTTATGTATGCATCGTTGTAGATTTCCGAATTGAAAATAGCGTCCGATTCAATTTCTGCGATGATTTCATAAGATAATTTGGTCAAGCCCTGAATTTCATCAGTATCAACACCTAATTCTTCTCTAATTTCGGCTAAGTCTTTTCCTAAGGCCATAATATAGCATGTAATGATTTCTTATCTGATTGCTCTATATAGTTGGTATACCTCATACATCCCCAATTATAGGATCATATAGTGACCCAATTGAGCAACTCCTGTAATTTAGGGGAATTAGCGACCAAAAAATAATCTACCAATCTATTTTTATACCTCTTAGACATGACTATGTTCACAACAAAAAAATGGGCAGAACTACCCGATACGAAGAAAAACCTCTGGGCTTTTCCAGTACACTGCCAGAATTGTGGAATTCGACTTTTGGGTGCCGCTAAACAGATTTGCAGGTATTGTATTTTAAGTGAGTTAGCTCGGATTTACCCGGAACCTAAAAAGGGGATGTATCCTGAAGGTGTTGAATGGCAGATTGCCTGTTGGAGATATGATGAAGCACATTTGATCCAGCGGTTAATGCATCGTTTAAAGCATAACGGAGCCTATGATATTGGGGTGGATTTAGGCAGGGCAGCAGCCGAATTGTTTCAACAAGCCCACCCAAAAAATACGGTGAACTTATGTTAGAGCGACCACTGTTGGTGCCAGTCCCTCTTTCTCAGCAGAGACGGGATTCTAGAGGATATAATCAAAGTTACAGTATAGCTGAGGGATGGGTAGCTGCGATGCCCTTGCCCATACTCCGAGAGGGGAGCATAGCACGAAGAGCTTCTAGGATTAATCAAGTGCATGTTAGTAAATTTGAGAGAAGATTGAATATGAAAGGGGTCTACAGGCTTGCATGTCCAAGTGTATATGATTGGATCAACAGGCCTATTCTCATCATGGACGACGTCTATACCACAGGCTCTACTTGTTTCGCCCTGTGGCAATTCCTAAAATCCCTTGGCTTTAAAAAGACGTATCTCTTTACCTTAGCCATGGCTTAGTGTGTGCCAGTTTCGGTAAAAATTTGCCTAGCCTGAGACCGTTTTTGTCCTAGGCTCGAACCTCTCATGTCCTTTGGTCAATCCAATGTTGCCCAGGCTCAAATCCTAACTGTTTCAAAAAGCACTAGAATAATTCTCTGTAAAGTCCCAACACCTAAGTATGATATTAGCTATTTTTGAATTATGTCTGATCAAAGAAAGAAAGGTAGATGGGAATTAGTAGAATTGCCGGGCGGTTTTCGAACTAGCTTTGGCAACTGGTATACGATGACTAGAGAGGGCCTCGAAAGCTATGTTCCTGGATTATTGAAGCGATATTCGTTGGAACATTTGGTCCGAGTGGCTGACGACTGGCTCCGAAGCAGAGAGCAGTTTCCTGTCCTGGTTTTTATGTTACTTGTTTACAGTCCCCTCCCAGAGTTATTGAGCCTAGTGTTGGGCTTGAGCTTTTACGTATTCTGGAGAACTCAGCTCTCGGCTTTGATTTATCCTTGGGCCCATCCAGCTATTCGGTGGATTTGTGAAGATGCCCTGTTATATGGGGTTTTTATAGTGGGTCTCGCCTATGATTCAGTTGCTCCTGTGGGTTGGGGCCAATTAGGGCTATCCTCACTGGAAATCACCACCTTAGTAGGAAGCTTCTTGATCATTAAAACAGGTTTAGCTGCTATGGCTTTTCATTTTTTACATACTCGTTTTAGCAAGAAAGACACTACCGCGATATCAGACCGGATACTTAATATGGTGTTGATTCGCTACGGGTATAAAGAGGGTTTGTTAACAGGTAATCTAAAGGCTATGCAGGACGAGTTCATTCGTTTGGCCAACTATCATAAAACCCGCAAAAAGAACTAAATCCATTCTATTATCCTATGCAGGAAGCATCAACCAGGACCATTCTTTACCTAATAAGACATGGTCAGACCGATTACAATGCCAGCCAAAGATTCCAGGGTAGGGGTATTGACGCCGAACTGAATGAAGTAGGGAGAAAGCAGGCAGAGGCGGTTGCTCGGTATTTTGAGGGGGACTCGATGACCATTGACCGATTGTATTGCAGTAGTTTGAAGCGCACGGCACAGACTGCTGGGCCTTTGGCTTATGCACAAAATCTTCAAATCACCTCGAGCCCTGATCTGGATGAAATGGATTTTGGGTCATTGGAAGGAGCCTATGTGGCGGATCATTTGCCCTACCTTCGTGAATTACAAGAGCAGTGGAGATCAGGACAGACTAGCATACCGGTACATGAAGGAGAACATCCTGAGCAGGTGTATTCGAGGGCCAATGAGTATGTACATGACGTAGTTTTGAGGGGTTATGAGTCCGAGGGAAGAAGGCCTGAGAAGGTAGTACTGGTTGTACACGGACGATTGATTCGAATTTTATTGTCGGTTTGGCTGGGTTACGGTTTGGAGCAGATGGATGAAATCGAGCATAGCAATGGAGCTATTTATGAAATTGGATGGGATGGACGGGGATTTACGCCTATACAACTGCATATTACCGAGCACTTGGCTTAGTGCACTTTTCGGGCTTGATGCTTAGTTTTTACGTATATTGTTAGTCTATTCATCAACAAATCCGCCTGTAATAGGCCTTAGGTAAAAGCTTATGAGTGAAAAAGTACGTTCCATGTTTGCCGATATTGCTTCCGATTATGATCGGGTGAATACGGTGCTTTCTTTTGGTATTCATCATGTGTGGAGGGACCGGACGATTGCTGAATCTGGTGTTGCTAGAGGGCAAAGTGTGCTGGATTGCGCTA
>NTKP01000032.1 GCA_002457365.1 Rhodothermaeota bacterium MED-G12 | reverse complement strand
TTATTTTAAGTGAAATAGAAATGCCTTCTGAAGCTACTAATTCAGAAGTAGAGGATGCTCAAAAAACCATTCTTTACGCAGTACGTCGTAAAATGAAAACAGAAGCATAGATGATGAAAAGATTATTCAATCTACTATTGATTCTTACTTTTGGAGGATTATTTAATACAGTCTCAGTCTCTGCTCAGATTTACACCCATGAGCAAGGTGATCCATATATGATTGAAAAAATCCAAGAACAGTTACATCCAAATTTAGCTGATTTTCCTGTTAGTGTACGTCGTATAGCAATTTATAAAATAAATTATTCAGCCCTACGGTTTACAAATGAAGAAGTAGAATATTTAAGGGCTGAGATCGAATATTCAATGCGCCAGTATGCTGGACTTACCGTATTATCACCACCAGAACTAGAACCAAATGATAAACTCAAGATTATAGGAAACGATTCAACACTACAAATTTTAAATATGCAAGGAAGGTCCTTAGCAGATGTATCACCTGATATGTTAGAAGAAATTTCTTATAAATATGGTGTCCAAGGTTTAGTAGAATTAAGTTTGCAAAGGAGAGAACCAGAAGGACTTGTCATTGGAATTCGCGTTATGAACCCTCAATCACGGGAAGTAGTTTGGAGTAACTCATTTATATCAAACCCACCTATAGTTTTACCTACATTGAATCAAGGTTCACAAAAATTGGTCAGTTTTGGAATTACAACTAGATCCTCCGATAGCTGGTATAGGAATCAATACTCGACTACAACATCAAGTAATGATAGTACTGGCGCAGGCACTGATTCCACATCAACTATATTTCCACATCAAGCCGATACATTATTACGACAAGCCCTCACAGATTTCAGTTTAACGTTTTCTTACAGACAGCCTTTAGATTTAAAGAATAGTTCTTATATTGGTTTTACAGCAGGCTATCATATAGTTAGATCTCAAAATAGAGATCTAACTATATTTGATATATCACTGTTTGATTTGGGTTTAATTTATTACCAAGCCTTATCAGAAAAGAATACTGATATAGATGAATATCGAGTAGTATTTTATTCCAAACTAAATATGCAATTTCCTCTTGGTAACAAGGATGGTGAAATGTTTATGTTAGAACCTGGAGTGCAATTTAATCTGAGTAAAAATATTGGGCTTTCGGTATTTGGAAATCTAATACTCGCTGGTGAGACTATTAAGTTACCAAACAAAGACCGTATAACTTATAAACAAACTGGGATTGGATTCCATGCAGTCTTACGATTTTAAACATTTTGTACTTATAACTAAGACTATGCTTACAGTACTTTTGGTAGCTTTCATAATTACATTTACATTAAGCTGCGCGACCACTGAGCCGGTTCAAAATAATACTTCCTCACGATTGGAAGATACTAGCCGACGTACGGCAAATACCAACACTCAACGCAATACCGTAAACACAACCGATGCTAGTCCTTTAAATGAAGTAATTACCGTCAATTATTTAAATGAGAGTTCAAATATTCAAATTAAACTAGATCCATCTAAAGAACAGTTTTATTTAGATTTAAGAGGTATGCGGCCAGCGGATAAAGATTCTATTGTTGTAATTGATTCTAGTATTGTCCAAAGCAGAGCCAAAGATATACAAATGTTACTTACTAACTATCGAAAAGCTCAAGATTTGTTTTATTTAGAAGAATATCGACAATCATTAGATTTTATTGATAAAACTCTCGAAATACAAGAAACAGCTGACGCTTACGCGCTTAAAGGAACTATTTTTTTTATGTTAGAAAATATCACAGCAGCACGTGCCAATTGGAATCGAGCAGTGCAAATGGATCCAAACATTCCTATACCTAGCATTCCTGAGTTAGAAACTTTAATCCAAGAAATACGCAGAGGACAGTAATAAATGAAATTTTCATTTGGCTCAATGATCGGTACAGTTATCAGCTTATCACTGATAATTTTTGGTGTAATTGAAACAATTAAAGTTACCGAATTTACTAAAGGTTTAGGCAATCAATTTTTTAATATACCTAGTTTAGTTATTGTGGTCGGGGGTGTACTTATGGCCTCTTACATTACCTTCCAGTCTAGGTATGTAAATAGGGCTTTAGCGGGAGTGAGATACTTTTTTAGTCAAGCAGGTGCAAATAAAAAATCTCTTCAAAAAGATTTTGAAGCAATAGTTGAATGGAACGATATAATTAGAAAAGATAGAGTAAATGCACTTGATAAATTAGAGGAAGAGCGTAATGGATATCTAGAAGGTTATCTTTTTTCACTTTTAAGTACCAATTATTCAAGTGATGATATTCGTCAATTCGGAACTAACCACATACAAGAAGCCTATTTTAGGCAAATGGTTGTTGTTGATGTCCTTCGCGCGATGGGTGGAGCGGCACCTGCATTTGGTATGTTCGGGACATTATTTGGGCTAATTGATATGCTTGGTAACTTGGACGATCCCAGTAGCATGGGACCTGGACTTGCAGCTGCTTTGATGACTACACTATATGGTATTATACTCTCCCGATTTATTTTTTATCCTGTCGCAGAAAAAATAAAAAATTCAGCCTCTATAAATCGATTTAGAGAGACTTTTATGCTTGAAGGAATCATTCTAATCAATGAAAAGAAAACTGCATTTTTTATTCAGGACAAACTTAGTACTTTTTTACAGCGAGACTTCAAAAAGAAAGACGGAAAAAGTAAAGGTAAGGATGATTAACTATTCTGATAACACAACAATTTAAATAAGTTTGTTATGAGCTCCAATGAAATAGAAGAAGCAGAAGAAGATCTTGAATATCTTCTTACTTACAGTGATATGATTACATTACTGCTTGCTTTCTTTGCTATTCTAATTGCTTCAAGTACCCCTGATCAAGCTCTATGGGATCAAATGAAAGAAGGAATGCGATCAGAAGTAACGGGTACAGAAATACAGAAAACTCCGTTAGCAGAAATTAAAGCTGATCTTGATTCTGTTTTAGTTAACGAACGTGAACAAGACTTAGTTAACATTGATTTGACTACCAAAGAAATTGTCATGACATTCAATAGTAGTTCACTTTATATCTCAGGTGGTGCCGAATTATTACCCTCAGGTGAGGGTATCATTAGTAAAGTATCTGATGCTCTAAATGGATTATCATTTTACAATTTTAAAGTAGATATCGAAGGGCATACGGATAATGTTCCTATTAATACATTAAGGTTTCCTTCTAACTGGGAACTTTCTGTAGCAAGAGCCTCTGAGGTAGTTAAATTTCTTGTCAGTCAAGGTTACAAAGCCTCTAATCTCAAAGCGTCAGGATATGCAGATACACAACCCTTACCTAATGCACCCCATACTGACGAATTTGGACAAGACATTATAGAAAACCGTGCAAAAAATAGACGGATTGTACTTCGCATTTTCTATTAAATGGTCTCTTTTACCTAATGTGCGGACGATACACTCTTTTTAGTGACCTGACTACCATAGATACACTGATTGGATCTTCGCTACCAAACGAAATAGATGGAATTTTTGGAAAACAGCATCTACAGAATACCGCTCATACACTACCTTCTTATAATATAGCGCCTAGCCATATCGTACCGGTCATCCTTCAACCCGATACCGATACTCCCCAGTTAATAAGGATACCAATGCATTGGGGATTCATGGGGTGGAAACCGAAAGTAGGAAGCCTCCCCCTACTACCCATTAACACGCGGTCCGAACAAATAACCGAAAAACCCATGTGGCGATCCGTATCTACTCAGCGATGCCTTATCCCATTGAACGGTTTTTTTGAATGGTCCGGTACAAAAGGGAATAAAACTCCTCACTATATACAAGCGGTCAATAACTCTATTCTTTTTGCAGCCGGCTTTTATTCTCCCTTAAGCCCATTGGACTCTCTTTACTCGTTTTCTATTTTGACCACTCGACCCAATGCAACCATGCAAAACATTCATGACCGTATGCCTGTTTTTTTGCATTCATCTGAATGGACTCATTGGTTAAATCCACAATTGGGTATAGAAGATTTGAATTACCTACTGGACCCCTATCCCGACGATGGACTTAAAAGCCATATCGTTCCTCCTGCTGTTGGGAACGTACGTAACAACGGGCCTCATCTTATCGAACCCGAATTACGGTTATTCTAATTATATTATTTAGCCCATTTTCACGGACTAGACCGATGAAATAAGAACTGTTCATCTACTTCTTGTATAAACCGCCAATCTCCCTGATCCAATATGTATACTACATGATAGAATCTCCGCTCGGTATCCTCAATAACATAATGGAAATGCCGGGTGACCATAACATCTTCTAGATGACGCGTTTCTATCCTATGAACCTGATAAGAGCTATTTTTTCCTTTTAAAAAACGATACGGATGCATGCGGTCTACCTTGGCGTATTCAATAGGGCTCTGCCTCGCGCATTGGGCGTGAGGAAGCCACTCAAACCGGATGGGGCGCATACGATGCGCCAGAGAAGGCTGATGCTTATGCCGCTGTTGGTGCACCAGTATTCGGTCAATAACAAAATGCGAGCCATCTTCGCTATGTATAGCTAACTCAGATCCAGGCAGCGCTACTATGTCCCAAAGTAATTCATCGTGATTAAAGCGCACATCCATAGCTTCACCCTGCTGAGTTACAATGCTAAAAAATGAATATCGCACCCCACCTAGCGTCTTAGTGTGGCAGGATCTAATATGACGTACCTGCCGCACATAGCGGCGCCTCCAATCAAAAGTGTGCACCTCTGAATAGCGGGGAAAAAAAGCAAGCATTTCGACAAGGGGAAAGTTATTCATGACCAATATTTGTTTGGTCATTTTAAATTACACACATATATTGTACATATCAATAGCGGAGTAATTTATGCCAAAAAAAAATGACTATTCGTATCAAGCCGAACAAGATGTACATCGTATTACGCTCTACAATACGGTATACCCAGAACACCAACACCGACACCGACAGGACCGCTTATATTTGCATTTCGACTTTGCCTGTTTTTACGCACAAGTAGAGCAACTCCGAAAGAATATGTACGGAATCCCCCTCATTGTGGGTGGGTGGAGAAAAGAAAATGGAACCGTTAAAGGCATTGTAGCCACTTCTTCTTATGAAGCACGTTCGATGGGGATTAAAACAGGAATGAGTGCCTATGAAGCTTACAAGCGATGCCCCTACGTATGCATGCTTCAGGTAGACTACGCTAGCTATACCGCTATATCAACACAGGTACATCATATTATGAATCGCTACTCACACCAAATAGAGCGCTATTCGATGGATGAATATTTTATGGACGCAAGTTTTCTTTTGGGCAAAGAAGAACCTCAAATCCGGACCTTTGCGCAACAACTGCAACGCGATATCGTGGAAACCACGGGACTGTATGGATCTATTGGAATTGCTCGATCCAAAACCTATGCTAAGCTTGCCAGTGGCTTGGATAAGCCCCGCGGTATTTCTCTTATTCTAAGCAAGGAAGATGAACGAATGTATATACACCCATTACCGCTCAACGAAGTATGGGGGGTAGGGCGAAGGCGTTATGAGCATCTCCTAGCAGAAGGATATGAGCGCATACGAGATGTGGTAAACCATAATGAGCCCAACACCTTTGTTCGTCTATTTGGACCCCATTTTGGGCGTATGCTTTTTGAAACGATTACCGGCCAGGATCAAGGCCGAATACTCGAGGAAAATCATGAATATTCACCTAAATGGGGCGTCAGTTATGGGCATACATTTTCCGAAGGAAGTACTGACCCAGAAGCTATCAAAGGTGAACTAGCCATTGGAATCGAAATGATCTGCTACCGAATGCGGGCCTACGGCATACGTTCGAGTAGCTTTGGTGGGCATATTGGTTTTGACAAAAATGACTATCCTAGCATAGGGTTCCGTTTTGTAACCCCTAGTTTTACTCACATAACCAAGTATGTGTATGACGCGTGCATGAGAGAATTAGCTGAACTCATTGACTCTTTTTGCCAGCGAAAAATGGCCATTCGTAGTCTAATGATAAGCACTCAAGACATGGATAAAACCAGCCAAATGAATCTATTTTTTCGGGACGAAGCCGAACATACTCAGCGTTATCAAGCCATTGATCGTATCAATAATCGCTATGGAAAAGGCACCGTTACGACCGCTCGAAGTCTATATAGAGTACAGGGAAATACTCATTTCTTAGAACGAAACTCTGGGTAATTACAACCCGATGCCGGTTAGCAGGCCCCAAATTATTTCAGATTCATTTCCGTTTGCGGGGCTGAAAAGGCTACTTCTTCTTTAAACTTAGTCAAAGAAAAACTACTCTCCATTTCTTTACGGAGACGTTGAATACTAAGTCCACTGTTTAAATTACCGTTTTGAGCTACCGATATACGGCCGGTTTCTTCTGAGACGACAATAACAAACATGTTGTTATTTTCGGACATACCAATTGCTGCTCGGTGACGAGTACCTAGAGATTTACTTAAATTAGGATTTTCGGACAAAGACAGGAAACAACCTGCTGCAGTAATCCGGTTATTACGAATAATAACGGCGCCATCGTGCAATGGAGATTCTTTTCTAAAGATACTCACCAATAATTTTTGTTTTACTACCGAATCGAGTTGCGTCCCTGTATTGTCATAATTCAAGGCACCAGAAGGAGGAGCAAAAACAATAAGGGCACCGATATACTCAGTTGACATATGCTTAACCGCATTTATAACCTCATCAATAACCTGCTCCGTGCTGGACTTACCACCAAATAATCGAATAGAAGGATTCTGACCTATTCGGTATAAAAGCCCTCTTATTTCTGGTTGAAATATGATAAATACAGCTAAAATACCTACATCAAGAATGGCGCTTAAAATAAAATCAATCGTAGTGAATCCAAATAATCGAATAATAAAATTGATAAGCAAAAGAAATAAAATACCCACACCTGCGCGAATGGCGTAGGTTCCACGGATCCAACGGTAGACACCAACTAAAGCACCTGCAATAATTAGTGTCTCTAGAAAATCCAATAATCCAAAATCGAGAAAGCCTAGAGGATTCAATTCAAAAGAGTAATTTACGTTTTATAATAGCGTGTGTCATAGGTTCGTCTAACCAACTAATATGTGGCCTAAAAGTATCTATACAAAAGCTAAGATTCTATTCTGGTTGTTTAGCCGCTTGTAAAGCTTCAAACACTCGTACACTATCACTAGCTTCTTGCACATCATGCACACGCAATATACGCACTCCCTGCATTAATCCATGATAATGTGCCGCTAGTGTTCCTGCCAATCGTCCTTCCACTCCACGATCGTCTAACAGCTGACCAAACATAGATTTCCGAGAGGCACCTAACAATACAGGAAAGCCAATTTCTACCACTTTGTCAAGCCCTGCAATAATCTGCAGATTGTGATCCAGACTTTTTCCAAAGCCTATGCCTGGATCCACAATAATATGTTCTACTCCTTCCCGCTGCAAGAGCACGCTTTGCTGTACTAAAAAATCAACGATATCTGTGACGGCATGCGTATAACTCGGATTGTCTTGCATATCCTGGGGACTTCCTTGGGCGTGCATTAGAATAAATGCCGCATTAAACGATGCCGCTAAGCCTGCCATTGCTGGGGACTTTTGAAGCCCACTGACATCATTTATGATGAGCGCACCCGCATCTAAGGCCTGCTCTGCTACCCCGTATTTAGTGGTATCAATAGAAAAGAGGACTTGATCGGAAAAACGGGGTACTGCGTTTTGTAAAATGGGAATAACCCTGCGAATTTCCTCTGATTCTTCAACAGCAGGGGCGTATGGTCGGGTAGATTCTCCACCTATGTCAATGATCGAAGCGCCTTGCTCAATCATTTCGTCAATACGATGAAGAGCTGCACTAACCCGATTGAACTGTCCTCCGTCGCTAAAGGAATCGGGAGTAGCATTAAGTACTCCCATAATGGAGGGACGTTCTTTTGCAAAAAACGGGGCGAGTGCTAACATGGATTTAGCAGGGTGATGGATATAAAACTACCCTACCCAGTAGCTTTACCACTCTTCTTGAAGTTGATCTTCTTTGCCCTCTTTACTTGCCCATTCATCTGCTTCAGGCAATGCATCCTTGGTTTCGTTGATGACATTGTCTTCCCATGCTTCGGCAAGGCGTTCGTTCAAGTCAATAAAATGTTCCCATTTATCAGGCACCTCATCATCGGGATAAATAGCCTCAACAGGGCATTCGGATACACATGCATCACAGTCAATGCACTCATTAGGATCTATGACCAAAAAATTAGGCCCTTCTCGAAAAGCGTCAACCGGGCAAACTGCCGCGCAGTTGGTGTATTTACATTTAATACATGGTTCTGTAACAACGTAAGGCATGGCGTGAAAATAGAGTGAGTTATTCTTGAATTAAGATAAAATATGCGCCCGAATTTGATTAGATGCAATCCAAATTATAGCGGATATACCGTGCCAAAGTACACAACGTTCTGTGACACAATAAGATAACTTTATTTAATCGTAAAGAATTCCCTCAAACGTTTCGAGGTTGCCGTCATTGGGAGCGGGTGCTATACCTAGTAGGTGGGTCAGTAATTCGTACACATGCACTACTTCAAAAGGAGGAAGCACGCTGCCAGGAACAATATCTGGTCCTATAGCCATAAATACGGCATGCATTTCTGGATGGGTAGGATCATAGCCGTGCGCTCCACCCGATGGGAAATTGGGCCGAGAGTCTAAACGGTCTGTGGTGGTAATGGTGTATCCCAAGTTAGCCAATAGCAATAAATCTGGCGTTCGATCATGATTCTTATAGCGGAAACGCTCTGGTATATCTTGTTTCATATATACATTAAAAGGAGCTCCATTTTCTTGAGCTTTTCGTAGTTCTTGATACGCCTGCATGCGATATGAAGGGTCTATATTCAGGGTCACTGAGGGAGATCCACTAATCCAACGCACACGGTCGATGTCAATAAAGCTATCTAAGCGTACCACCCGCTCTCTAGAAACATTGTGCATGCCATGATCAGAAACCAATACAATATTCGTCTCTTGATCTAAGCCTTTTGAGGCTAATTGCTGCATGAGATAGCTCATGAGTGTATCAACCCGCTGCAATGCTTTTATGGTTTGGGGGGCATCTGTACCGTAGCGATGTCCTTGACTATCCAAAAAACTAAAGTACACCGTGGCAAAATCAACTTCAGATGATGAATCTGAACCCAACCAAGCTAGGACCATATCGATACGCGCACTATCGGGCAGTGTCCCGTCGTAGCTTTTCCAATGGGTTGGGCGCATATCTTGTATGGGGGCCTCTGAACCTACCCAAAACATAGTTCCAGCGCGTACACCTTGTTTTTCAGCCGTATTCCAGATAGGCTCTCCTTCGTACCAATTCGGATTTTCTACCTGCTCTCGATCGCCCAAACTGTAGCTTTTACCCATGACAGTATCTACCATCGAGTTCCCAATAATCCCGTTATTTTCCGGATATAAGCCCACGGCAATAGCATAATGATTAGGAAACGTTTTGGATGGGAATACAGGAATGAGCCCTTCTGAGCGGGCTCCATTCTTGGATAATTCCTGCAGAAATGGAGTGTGTTCTGAGCTTAAGTAATCTGCCCGGAAACCATCAAATGAAATAAGTAAAACTTTACTGCGCGCCTGTACTAATTCTTGCTGCGAAAGGTCGCCAGAACTTTGGGTTGAGCAAGTCACCAAAAGGAGCGAAATCAAGAGATACACTCCAACCGAAAACATATACTTCCCGGATTCATGTATACGTCTATCTCGCATAGTTTTATTCGAAATCAGAGGTTAATTTATACCGGGCAATACGATTATTGCCTTTGTCGGCTACATAAACTACTCGGCGAAAGTATGCCACACCACTAGGCATGTTAAACTGTTTAGGACCTGCCCCTAGCTCACCAAAAGACACCATAATTTGACGAGTTTGGTCTTCCGCTCCTGCTGGTGGGGGGACGCCTTCTTGACCATTAGACTGAAACTGGTATAATCGGTGAGTCTCACTATCCACTACAAAAATAAAGGCATCATCATCTCCTCCAAATGCCACGTCTTGAGGGCGCATGAATTTATTAGGTTCATACAGAAAACCACTGGCTTGTGAGGTGTCTTGGGCAAGTAGCTGTGAATTTTGTTGATAAATCAACCCATCAACGGTCTCTACTACATCAATCCATAAAACTCGAAATGGTATGTCTACGTTGGCTTGTGATTGTGTAATCAAAAAGCTTCGATTATCGTTATAGGTATCTCGCTGTGGTGGGGCTACAAAGGTAGCAATTCCGCTAAGGCCTATGGCACTTCTTAAAGAAGGCACATTTGGGCTAAGACTCCTGATTTGACGCACGTTGCGCATCTTATCTGTTTCAACGCCGTTTTCTACTATTCGATGAAATTCTAACACCGTATTGTCTGGCGCCGCAACTTGAGTGGTCTCATTGAATGGACCCGTTCTTGTGACATACAAGGTATTATCAGCTAATATGCTGAGACCTGTGATGTTCACTTTTTCGTAATTGGTCCCACTGCTACGATTTAAGCGTGAATTTTGAGCCGCAGAAGTACTTAAACTGGCATCATCAAAGGGGAAAATAAGCGTGTCCACAAAGGTAACAGGACCAGCTCCATTCATGTTCTTTATTTTAAACACGGCCGGTAAATTCCATGTGATTGTAGGATCAATACTCTCTATAATGGTGTCAATCCTAGCTGCTACGTACACATTCAAGAGTCTATCCTGTGTTACCGCCTCAGCTCCTTCTAGTTCTATAGTAACACGAGGGGATAGGTCCGCCCTATCCAATAAGTGCACCCCATTGGCATCGGTTACATATACAAATTCATCAAATCCAACATGCACATCATTAGGAGCATCAAAACCACCCCAAAATGGTAATACAGGGGCATAACCATCCACGTTTTCTAAGCGCGGATCTATCTTACCCTCGTCAAATATTTCGTCGGTATCTGTATTGTCTTTGGTATTAAATAGTTCGCTACATCCACCTTGAACGATCATCAAAAAGAGCAGTAGCAAAGGTGCTGAAACTCTCATAAGAGGTTGAATTAGTGCTAATTTCATAAACTTACCCTCACTCCTATCCGATGAATTTGCCCCAAACGCTCAAACCGTGTGTAAGCATAATCTGCCTTTAATGTTCGGCCTGCAAAGGGCACCGCAACGCCACCCCCTAAACTAGGCATACGGCGTTCTAACTGACCAAACTCATAGCCCGTACGCAAGTAGAACTGATCCATAAAACTGTACTCCGCCCCGATGTTTAACTGCTCTGCATTGTCGGATGGATTCGTTACTTGAGCGGTAAGAATTACCTTATTTTGTTGATTTTTTACCAAATCATAAGCCGCCCCGATATGAAAGCGAGTAGGAAGTGATGTATTGGTCTCCGGTACAATTTCTTTAAGGCCATCTAGTGACTCTCTACTCGTCGTACCTTCAGGAGTCGCATCTAATCCAAAGTTATTAATCCCGACTGCAAAACGCAGTCCTGTATCTCCTACCCGGTAAGCAAAACCAAAATCTATTGCACCACTCTGGTATTGTATCTCTTCAACTTTCTCTAATAAATATTTAAAACTAAGGCCATAACTGAACAAATCCGTTACCTTCTGAGCAACAGAAAGTCCGGCAGCCATGTGGTGGGTTGAAAATATTCTGCCCGTACCAAAGGGTTGAAATTCCGTAGTTTCCATTATGTCACCAGAACCTAAGTACTGAACGGAAACACCAATTGCATAGCTATTTATCCTTTGGATATAACTAAAATAATCTTGCTGAATACCAGCTACATACTCCGTATGACTGACCATAAATTCTGATCCATTCGTTTCTGCCGATAAAGCAGGATTCCAATATAAACTAGAGCCATCCATTGCATCGGCCATATTGGAGTTCCCCATAGCCGCCGAACGGGGATCGACAGGGATTTTGGTAAACTGAAACCCTTCCGTACCTGCTCGGTCTTGCCCAAAGCTTTTTTGTGCTTTTAGCGTAGTAGTAGAACCAACTACGAATAAAAATAACAATCCTATGAATGCAATAGATACATAAAGACTTTTCGGGAATATGCTGTAATAGAACGTACGTTTGATATGCTGTTTTATTGAATTCATGTTAGAATCGAATCGATACCCCTACCATTAAGTGCCGTTGTTCTATATAATTGGCCGGGTTATCGTAAGCGGGTAAGTTATTATCGGTTGGATCTAAATACCTTGGATCGCGAACATTACCTGGGACATCATAACTTCGATCGCTTCGAAGCGCCATCAACGCCGCAGGATCTCGAGGATATTTCTTATACCCTTCACCTGTAACCGGATTAACGATGACTGAACTTCTGTTATCCAACACATTAGTTAGTTCAACAAAGGTAGAAATACGAACCCCTTGTACTTCAAACCACTTTTGAATGTTCAAATCCATGTAGAACCAAGCAGGGCCTAATTCACTGTAACGCTTAGCAGGATCGACTACGCGCTCATAAATAGGTCGCCAGTCTTCTCTACCTGTAACTGGGTTTCTTTGTAGCCCGATGAATTCCATAGGAGTATAACGGGTCCCGGATCGCCACACCCCAGATAAAAAGATCTGAAAGTCATTTAAAGCCGACCAGCCAAACAAACCTTGTGGCCTATCATGAGTAAAAGTGATATTACCTTTTATATCAAATGGGCGATCCCAAGCTAATGGAGTTTCTACGTTACTTCCGATGTTTTGGTTTGCATTGATTGCATTTAAATTATCATCATTAGTAGAACTTAGCCCCTCTGCTCGTGAATAGGTAAAGGAAAGTTGACCTCGAATTAAATCCTTGTAGCGTTTGATGTAGGATAACTCTACCCCTCGCGAGCGGGCATAATCCCCATTAATACGGAAGGCTTTACTTACGTTTCGACCATCTACATCCTGAACTCGAATAGATTGGGTGGTAACAAAATCATATTTATCTCTCCAGAAGGCAGAAGCATTAAATGCATCGTTCGAAGTAATTTGATTTCTGAACCCAATTTCATAAGAAATGTCAACTTCTGGATCCAAGTTGGGGTTCCCTAAATCAGGCAAATCGGACTGATCTTGATAAAAAGGATCTAGACCTGCATATATATAAGAGGGGTGAGGAATTCGTGTCGAGTGTCCGTAATTAAAGAACAACACTTGGTTTTCCCGAACGGGGAACGACACATTAATCTTGGGTAAGAACCTAAACTTATAGCGAAGACCCAAAATCTCGGTACTACTGTCTAGATAATCTTGTGCCACAAATGTAGGGATGGTGGAAAGGGTATTTGGATCAAGGGCATTATTTACCGCATTGTCCACATAGCGCCCAGGCGCCCAATATTCCAATCGCGCCCCAATATTAGCAATAAGACCATTGTACCTTATTTTATCGGTTACAAAAATGGCTCCTCTTTTTGGCTTAACTCGCCATGCATCAAAAGTTTCCCCTACCCTAAACGTTTCCGAAGTCCTGTTCTCATCAATAAATATAGGTGCCCCAATCCAAGGACGTGTGATATCAATCCACTGATAGTCATTAAATTTAAATTCAAATCCCGCTACTATTTGATTCGTGCGATCGCCAAAAAACTTAGTTAGGCTACTTTTCACGGTAAGTTCCTCCGCAAAGTGATCGTGCCATAGAGTGGAAATACCCCCATTATTCACATAACCTGGACCTGCTAGTACATAGGTAAAGTCCTCGCCTCCTTCAAACTCTTCTGCAGGAGAAGTCACAATACTCTCTGGGTCAAACTCACTATCCACATTGGTTGGGCGCCATTTACGCCCATTTGCATCGGCGCGGAGCCGGGTAAATAATCGACTCACCTGAACCTCATAAAAAGCCGACTGCGAGAGCGTCTGAGTATATTTTAGGTAGGACAAATTACTATCGTGGGTATACGTACTGGCATTATCTAAAAACCCATTTGAAAATGCGAACTGAAAACCTGGTCGAATCTGCGTATCGGCCCCTGTTATCTGAAGCATTCGCGTATTCTGGTTGATGGTTAACGAGCGCTGATACGCGCCCTGTAGTCGAACACCAGGTTTGATGTTGTAGGTCATCTTAAACATCCCATTCCACCGGTTCCCTTGACGAGGGGACCAAAAATCAGTGTTCACGATGGATGAACGAATTTGACTCGCTGATAATTTGGTATATCCATCGGTTAACGAAATTTGTCCTGTTGCAAAAAAGGTAAGTGATCCAGGCAAATCAATACCTAAAGCAGGCAATAACTGTTCCGTTAATAGTGATGGACCACCTAAGCTTAATTCATAGATGTCAGAGAAAAAGTTTGCCTGATTAGACAATACGTTGCTGCCTAAATTATCTCGTTTGTGTGAGAAATTACCTTCGTAACGATCTCCCCCATTTTGAGTTTGCACCGAAACGACACCTGAGGTTACGTCCCCATATTCTGCCCCAACACCACCTGTAATTACTTCTATATTACTGAACGAGTTAGATCCTAAATCGAGTCCAAACCCCGTTCCAGCTAATGGATCCTGTGCAGAAACACCATCAACCACATAGCCAGTTTCATAGGCACGTCCCCCCTTTATATAAAGTCCAGTAGGGTCTTTAACCACCCCGGATTGTAGTGATACTGCATCTTCTACTCGCTGTATAGGTGCCGCCTCGATATCTTTTTTGGAAATAGTCGATGATGTAGTTGATTTTTCAACATCAAAAATAGGTGCCTCACCAATGACCACCACTTCTTGATCGGATTCAAAAATTTGTTCGGTAAGGCTTTGGGCTACTTCGGTTGTCTGTCCAGCTGTGACTACAATCCCTGTTAATTGAGTGACTTGAAATCCAATAAAGGTGATTTCGAGGGTATATTCTCCAGGTCTAATACTTTTAATGGTGAATCGGCCGTCCACATCCGTTGCGGCTCCAAAATTTGTTCCTACAATTCGAACATTCACGCCAGGTAAGGTCTCACCCGTTGCCTCTTCGGTAATAACCCCGGTAATATCACCGGTGCTTTGTGCCTTAAGTGCTGTGCTGCCATACATCATCAAACTAATAAAACAGCCAGCTAAAAATAGAAAAGAACGGATATGTTTTTTTGTATTCATTGGCTAAGGTTTATTGTTGGAATCCTAACTGTTGCAGGCACATGTACTCTATAAAATCCTTCATGTTGTTATTCCCATTAAGTTTGGTTAAATCCATTCCAAAGTAAATGAGATTACCTTCCGTATTCTTAATGCTTACCCCTTCCATTATAGTGTAGTCAGTAATAAATCCTAATAAGGTAGTGGAGCGATAATCCGACTCATATAATAAGGTAGAACCAGATACCGCTTGTAATGGATACCAGCCTACCACACGAGATTCCAATTTCAAGGTCGGAGCATTGGGTTCATCTACTGGAGTTATTTCGGTTCCAGCGTTAATAACAAATCCTGTCTCGATACCGCCTGGTGGAAAGAAGCCAATCGAATCAACCGGAAGAAAGTTAAATATCACGTCTTCTTGAGAAACCTCTTTCATAGGAATGGTGACAAACATGCTTCCACCTCCAGCGAAAAATTCAGAAGTAATGTCTAAGGCATGTACAATATTTCGATCTACATCGTCCGAAACCCAATAGATATGGTCCCATTGTGATAAGGTTTTTTTAAGTGTAGGATTCACCACTTTTGGGAATTGATCTGAGAGTTCAATCGTCCCTAATGCAGGTTGGCCCGTGTTTATTAACCATATATCCGGGTCAATCCCCAATTCGCTTAAATAGCTAAGGTGCCAGTTCATGTCATCAAGGGATGAATTTTTACCAATGTCATTGAGAAATAGCACCTTGGATTTTTGTTGCTTTACATACCACTGGACCTGATCACGCATACTTACTGCCCCTGCTGCATCGATGGTTCGGACATAAGCGGTATTCGTCGCACCAACCTCAATTCCACTAACTAGTATGGGGTTCCCTTCTCCATCAATAGCGCTGCTGTAGGAACGCCCAAGATACACCTGACCTGTTTTGATCCCAACGGTCTTGTTGTCAACGGATACTGAGATAAAAAGCTCTCCATTGTTTGTGGCATTAAACGGAATATCTACCCACCCATTGAGCGTGTCATTGAACGCAATTTGTGTGCTTCTAACATTCAGCAACCCATCCGGATCGTCTATGGTCCAGCCGAAACTAGCAATTCCAAACATAGTGTCAGCTGGGGTTTCAGTTGGCTTGAAGGCAGCCGATGGGGTTGAATTAATAATTGGATACCGCAACCTGGCTCCCACTGGATCTTTGGCCCCATCATTATCGATAGCACGCACTTTAAACAACACATCATCTACCGTTTGACCTTCCGTAATAGGCAAAATAAAGGTACTATCAGTTCTGGTTGTGAAGGACCATGCTCCCTCCGAGGTGTCATTTATGGCGTATTCAAAACCTGCGACATAGCCATCTGGATCATTTCCCCACCATGAAATCCGAATTTGGCTGGACAATCTAAATTCGTCTTCCCGATCGATGCCCGCTATGGTCATGTAGGTGCTGGGGGCTTGGTTTTCGATATAGTCCCCAGTTATTCCAGCATCACAAGAAGCCCAAAGAATGCCAATAACTAGTACTCCAAGAAGGGTTAGTTGGCTGCGCAAATAAGAAAATAAACGTACGGGCATGAGCAGTATAATCGAATCTTTAAGGGTTAAGCCCAACTTGATTGGACTTTTACGACACTAATTGGGTCAACTAATTGAATGAACTACTTAAGTGAACAAGGTACCGGAGTACAAAAAAGAAGATGAGATGAGAACTCCCGCTCTCATCTCAAAATGATTTACATCAAAAAATTTATTTAATCAACATCATGTTTCGAGTCATACTGAAGCTACCTGCTTCTAGTCGGTATATGTATACCCCACTCGCTAAACGTTGAGCATCAAAATTCACGGTATGAGAACCCGCTTTCATTGGCTGATTGACCAAGGTTGCTACTTGTCTACCCAACACATCAAATACCGTTAGTCGAACTTCAGCTGACTCAGGTAGGTCAAATGAAATACGCGTACTTGGGTTAAATGGATTTGGATAGTTAGGTTTGAGGTCAAACTTCTCAGGAAGTCCTGCTACCACTTCGTTGTTAACTTCTGAACTATTGGTAAATGTTGCTGTTCTATAGATTGGGGTAAATGTATTAGTGTCTATATCATATCCACTTGATATGGCTAGGGTGTCTACACCATCATTCACTCGCACATTCCAAAGTAGTGTTACACTCTCACCATCTGCAACTCCTGCTGAAACTAGTAGTTGATCTAATAATGTTGCTGGTACGGTTATTTCCGTATCCAAACCGTCATTATTTGAAGGAGCAGCAAAGAACTCTGTAGAATCCGGTAGATATAAAACCTTTTCATATCGTACAGTATTGCCATCCAAATCTGTAGTTGCTGACCATGTTGGAGTAACATCTTCATTTGCAACAATAGTGGCTCCTTCTTCAGGTGTTTTAAGCACAAAATCTGTCATTGGAACCGTCCAGTCAGATGAAGTAACATCATCCAGGCTACGCATGATCATTTTTGGGTTACCATAGCTGTAGTGTAGAACTCCTGTAAAATTATCGATAACCGCACCAATTTTCACATGTTCGTTTAGGTTAGAACCATAGGTTAATTGGCCAAAGTTTACGTTGTCATCTACCCGAAGACCTTCGCCAACTTCTAAGGTATCAGCTGCACCACCACCTTGACGTGAACCAATCATCCACTCACCATAATCAGAACCTCCATCGGCTTGGTTGGTAATGACACGTACATCATCAAGAGAAAGGAGTAAACCTTCGTGTGCTTCGAAGTTTGCCACAACATCTTGGGTGATGGCAGACATTGCTAAGGTATCCATTTCCGCATTCGTTCCTGTTTTAGTGAACTCGTTAAGGATAGCTGAAGTAACACCATAGGTCTCATTTGTAGCTAAATTGGTGATGTTGATAATATCTCCCTGTGCTAAGGCAGACGTAGCATTATCTTGCTCAACAAAAATACCAGACCAAGCAGCAGCTTTGTCTTGAATTACAATAAACCCATCAGTAACAGCACTTGCCACTACAGTAGCGGTTATGTTAACGTCTAGGTTACCGAGTCCAAAGAGTGGACTGTCACCACCGGTGTTGTCTGTTTTTTGTAAAAACTCTATGCTGGTAATTGGCTCATCCTGCACAAAGAAATTGAACCCGCCAGATAAAGGCGCACGTCCTGTCAATCCTTCTGAGTCAGTTGCTTCTATGTGAAAAGAAACCGCTGAGAAATTAGGGAAAGCAGGTAGTGTAAACTCGTAGGTATCACCAGCAGAGTTGGTCATTGTAACAGTAGAATCCTTACCACCAACACTGTAGGTTAAGCTCACTGCTGTTATAGTAGCTCCTTCGGCCCCTACAATATCAGCGCTAACGGTCACTTCATCGGTTGAAGTAATCGCTGAATCCGATAACATGATATTAGAAAACACAGGAGGTAATCCATTTACTACTAGGTCATTGGGCCAACTAAAAGTAGTTCCACCAACATCTTGACCATCCACAAAACGTGCCTCGTTTAACCATACCACTCCATCTTCAAATGGGTTGATAGAAAGGGCACCGTTACCACTAGGCACGAGTCCATCAGGATCGTCCCCAACAAAGTTCACAAATCCACTAATGTCTACATTAGCTCCAGAAGCTGGGGCAACAAATGGACCGTCATCACCGTCGATTCTTCGTGCGTTATACGAAGGGATATAACCTTCAGCACCAATAGCATGGTCGTTTCTGAAACGAAGGGAGGTGTCGTATACGTACATACGAGAGCCACCTTGATTTACCGACCAATCAACACGGCCATTAAATTCACCCGCTTGAGTTACCGTAGAGGATGGGAACTTAACATAGGCACCATTATATTGTAAATATCCTTCGATATTCATGTACAATTCAGTACCCGTAAAGGTATTTAATTCACTCATAGGTACTTCCCAAGGCTCTAATAGTGAAGCATAATCTGTGTAATCAGCATTTACATTACCTACAAGGATAACATTTTCAACTCCGACCTGTGCAGTACCATTATAGAAACCAAGAGTAGCATCAAAGGTAATAACATCGCCACGTACATATGATTCTAACAAGTTGTAATCAGATTCTACTAACTGAATAGACATCCCTTCACGTCCCATAGAA
>NTKP01000031.1 GCA_002457365.1 Rhodothermaeota bacterium MED-G12 | reverse complement strand
AGAAAAAGATCCGTTAAAGCAAGCAGATGACGCCATTGTAGTGGATAGCTCAACATTTAGTTTTGATGAGCAAGTCCAATACATCGTCAAAAGAATCAAAGAAACTATCGCGATAGAATAAACTACAACTTTATCCCAAAGTCGAAAGTCGATTTTGAGGTATGAACATTAACAAATATTTCAATGTCAGAAGACAACAAATCATCAGTTGAAGAAACTGAAACAACAACTCCAATGGAAGAAGTGGTAGAAGCCACCGAGACCGTCGAGACCTCCGCGCAAGTAGAAGCCACCGAGTCAAACGAAGTAGCTACCGAATCTACTCCAGAAATGGCTAGTGATGAAGAATTAGAAGAAAACCCTCTAGTAGGTGAAACCGAAACTGTATTAGCTCACGTATTCAGTGGGGAAGTGGAAGGTGAAGTATTCACGTTAGATCAGCTAGAAAAGCCATCAGACGAATATAGCAAAGATGAGTACAATCAACTCATGGGTATGTATGAAAATACCCTTAATGAAATTGAAGAAAAAGAAATTGTAACCGGCCGAATCATCTCAATTGACGACAAATATGTGGTGATTGATATTGGGTTTAAATCCGAAGGTATTGTTGCTGTTAACGAGTTTAACAACAAACAGCTCGAAAGCATGGCACCTGGCGACGAAGTAGATGTGTTTCTTGATCGTGTAGAAGATAAAGATGGTCAGTTAATTTTATCACGTCGTAAAGCTGATATACTACAAGCATGGGAAAAAATCGAAGCTTCACATACTAGTGGAGAAGTGGTGGAAGGACTCATCAAGCGTCGCATTAAAGGAGGTATGGTGGTTGATCTATTTGGTATAGATGCTTTCCTACCTGGCTCTCAAATAGATGTCCGTCCTGTACGTGATTTCGATGCTTACGTGAATAAAACCATGGAATTCCAGGTTGTAAAATTAAACATGGTTGCTGAGAATGTAGTTGTTTCTCACCGTGCATTAATTGAGAATGACCTAGAAGAGCAGCGTGAGCAGATACTAGACACGATTGAGTCGGGTCAGGTTCTTGAAGGCGCTGTTAAAAACATAACCGATTTCGGGGTCTTTATCGATTTAGGTGGTGTTGATGGTCTTCTGCATATTACCGATCTCTCTTGGGGTCGTGTAGACAATCCAAGCGAAATCGTACAATTAGATCAGCGGTTAAACGTAGCCGTTATTGATTTTGATGAGCGTAGTAAGCGAGTTTCACTTGGATTAAAGCAGTTACAGCCGCATCCTTGGGAAGGTATCCAATCGAAGTATCCTGAGGGTATGAAGGTACAAGGCCGTGTAGTTTCAATCGCTGATTACGGTGCTTTCATCGAATTAGAGAAAGGTGTTGAAGGGTTAATTCACATCTCAGAAATGTCTTGGACACAACACATCAAACATCCTTCTCAGTTAGTAGAAAAGGATGATGTAGTAGAATGTATTGTGTTAAACATCAATGAAGATGAGAAGAAAATATCTCTTGGAGTTAAACAATTAACTACGGATCCATGGGCTGATATTCTTGAAAGATTCCCTATCGGATCTAAGCACCAAGGAACGGTTCGTAACCTAACCAATTTTGGTGTGTTTGTTGAATTAGAGCCAGGTATAGACGGGCTAATTCATGTGTCCGACCTAAGCTGGGAAGATAAAATAGAGCATCCAAACGAAGTAGTTAAGAAAGATCAAGAGATTGAAGTGGTTATTCTTGGAGTCGATTTCGACAATCGTAGAATTACGCTTGGGCATAAGCAGGTAATGCAAAACCCGTGGGAAACCTACGCAAAAGAATACACTCCAGGTACTGAAGTTAAAGGATCCGTTGTTAAAGTAACTGATCGAGGTGCTTTTGTTGCATTGGAAAAAGGAGCGGAAGCGTTCTTAAACATGACTAAATCTGTTGTTGCTGAGTTCAAAGAAGGGGATGAGGTTGAAGCCTATATATTCCGCTTTGACGAACAAGGCAAAAACATCGAATTAAGTCAACTCGATGCCGATCAAAAGAAAGTGAAAGCAGCTAAGAAAAAAGCCGAGGAAAAAGCGGATATGGAAACAGGAGCACCAACTCTTGGAGAAATGTCTGGTTTAGCGGCGCTTAAAGAAAAAATGGAAGCCGAAGAGCAAGCAGAAGCTGATCAGAAAGCTAAGAACGAAGAGTAAGATGTTCAACCAAGCTATTTTGTGTACTATCGTATAGATACTACCTCAAAAGACATAAAAAAGCCCCAAGCAGTAAGCTAGGGGCTTTTTTTTGTATAAACTCCAGTTGGTTTAATAGCCTCATTCCTCCCTAGGAAATCTAACTAGGCTAGACCATTAAAGCTCCTTTAGGGAACCTGTACATTATTCATGACTTTTTGAACCAACTCTTCAGCACCTATTTCTTCGGCCTCAGCTTCAAAGGTAGGAATGAGTCGATGCCTAAATACATCTAATGCAACCGTACGGACATCTTCTGGTGTAACATAGGCTCTGTGTTCCATGAAAGCTTGTGCTCTTGCTGCCAAATTTAGATTAATAGTAGCTCTTGGAGATGCTCCAAAGCTAATTAAATCTTCTAGCTCAGCAATACCATATTCCGCAGGCCTTCTTGTTGCAAACACCAAGTCTACAATATATTGCTCAACCTTTTCATCCATATAAATTTCATTGACTACTTTTCTAGCCTCAAGGATGGTTACTGGATCAACCACTTTATTTAGAGTGGGTCTGGCACCGGTTTTTGCCATACGACGCATAATTTCTAATTCTTCAGCGGGGCTTGGGTAATCTACTTTTAATTTGAGCATGAAACGATCTACCTGTGCTTCTGGCAGAGGATAGGTGCCTTCTTGTTCCACTGGGTTTTGAGTGGCCAAAACCAAAAAAGGTTCCTCTAATTTAAAACTCTCCTCACCAATAGTGACTTGTTTCTCTTGCATGGCCTCTAACAGAGCACTTTGAACTTTCGCAGGTGAGCGGTTAATCTCATCAGCCAGAATAATATTTGCGAAAATAGGCCCCTTCTTCACAAAGAAATCGCCTTCTTTCTGGTTGTATATCAGAGTCCCGATAAGATCCGCGGGAAGTAAATCCGGAGTAAACTGTATTCGTTGAAAGGCGGTGTCTATTACGGTGGCTAAAGAGGAAATAGTCAGAGTTTTCGCTAAACCTGGAACCCCCTCTAATAAAACGTGGCCGTTGGTTAAGAGTCCGATCATTAACCGGTCAATCATGTACTTTTGCCCTATGACTACCTTGTCCAGTTCGGTTCGTATGTCGTCTATAAATGATGAACTTTGTTGAATTTTCTCACTTAAAGCCGTCATATCTACTGCATATTCACTCATTCGAAATTCTCGTTTAGGTTTTGTTGGTTAAAGTGTAATTTAACACACTTTCAATTTTTAAACATACGCAATGGATTTAATAGAAGCATTTATTTTAGGGGTTTTACAAGGTATCACTGAATTCCTTCCTATTAGTAGCTCCGGTCATCTGGCTCTCGGGAAAATATTATTGGGTTCGGAAGTCGAGTCCGGGATTACCTATGAAGTGGTCGTTCATTTCGGTACCCTTGTAAGCATTATGTATTATTATCGCACAGAACTAAGTCGTCTCTTTAGTAGTGGTGTGCGTTTTTTATTGAATTCAGCCAAGGAAAAAGAGAGTTCAGACGTACATTTTCTCGGGATGATTCTTATAAGCATGATTCCCGCTTTTATGGTCGGATTTACATTAAAAGATCACGTTGAGGCTATATTTTCGAATCCACTCCTAGTCAGTTTAATGCTACTTATTACGGGTTTTTTGCTATTTTCAACCAAATTTATACCCAACCGAATACAAGAGAATGGCACTTCCCATGTGGCAGCTGCAGGAGGGGGAGCTCCTATTGGGATAGCAAAAAGTTTTGCCATAGGACTGGCACAGGCTTGTGCTATGATACCTGGAATTAGCCGCTCAGGATCAACCATAACAATGGCTCTTTGGTTAGGTGTAGATAGAGAAACTGCGGCTAACTTTTCTTTTATTATGGTTATACCGGTCATCGGCGGAGCGATGCTCTTACAAGTGCTAGATCTATTAGAAGTCGGTATTCAAGGGGCTGCCTTACAAGTTCTAGTTGTTGGCTTTTTAAGTTCCGCTATTTCAGGGTATTTTGCACTTAAATACCTCATTATCATCCTTAAAAAGAGTGGGTTTTACCTTTTTTCTTTTTATTGTTGGGCGGTTGGTTTGGTGGGCGTTTGGCTGTTCATGTAAGCCCGTTTAGCTCCTTTTGTAACTTGCTACTTGAGATTAAAAGAGCATCCCAGTAGAAAAAAAGATCCCGTAGCCTTCCTCTGATAGTCCAAGGTCGACCCGTAAAATGAAATCAGGTGAAAACAAAGACACAAGGCCACCAAAACCAGCGGTATATCGTACATTCGCAGACCAATCACCATTAGCGATAGTTCCGTCGGTAAACGATCCGGAATCTATGAATAGGGTACCTCCAATTTTTATTCCATAGTTGGTGGATTCAAATAGCCATGTTCGTAGTTCGGTGTTTGTAGCCCAAAATTGAGGTGCCAAGAATCGATTATCGACGTAGCCTCTCAGGAATTCCTCTCCACCTAACGAGGGATAACTCCAATAGGGCGTATTCGCGTTAGAATTGCTCCATTGATAGCTTATCCTTTGGGCAAAAACAATAGGGAGAATGAGTTTAAACTCTTGGTAAAACCGGGTATCACTTAAGAATAACGTTTGAGTAAAATCACTTAGTACCGATTTCAGACTCCCTTTAACCTGTTGCTTTGAATACCAACCTTGCCGAGGATAGAATTCACTATCACGTGTATCTATTAACCCGCCTAATCCTAACCAAAATCCATAGGATCCCTCGTACCCCGTGGGCTTTTCTAGCATGATCAGCTGCGTATCATCATTGCCCCAAGGGGTTTTGTATTGAAAATCTGTATTCAAAAATCCATATAAACTATTGAACAAGGTTTCGCTCTTATGAGCTAGATTTTTGGTGCTTATTCTGTATTCGAGATTTACTTTGATCGTGAAAGACTGGTATTCGAAGCGTTTTGGGTTTTTTTGTAAGTCGATCCGTTGATCAGTAAACACCCCATAATATTGGTCTTCCAGAAAACGGTTGCCCACTAGGTTCACTAGTAATCTATCCACACAGTTAAAGCTACAAGGTTGATCTAGGAAAAAATTAAAGCCGGCTAAGCCTTTAGTAGATGCCAATGCGGTCACTGCGATGTTTTGCTTAAATGGCTCTTGTTCACCGTAGGATAATGTACTCCAAATTAAGCCACCTGCTAGGCCAACATCGGTGCTGTAAGCCAGGGCGGGGATTAAGCCGCTAACCGTTGAATCGACTACTAGTGAGTCTGTCTTTAGTTGTATGGAACTGGTTGAGGATAAATTGAGGCCAAGAAAGTGATCAAAGTGGTCCGGAGTAGCATATTGATTCGCTTTGGCCGCGACTGGAAGAGTTGCATAGGCAGGGGTGGTGTACGTAAAAAAAAGCAGTAAAAAAAAAGCTAGCAATGGCACTCGCATGCCCAAGCTAGCTTTAAAACTATGTTGATTTAAACTAACGGGTTCATTTGAACAAAAGGCGTCCAGATAAGCTCTCTGGAACGCCATTATTATATATTTAGATAAAAATAAAAGTAACAAGTAAATAGATCGGGAGTAAAATTATAGAAGCCCAAACCAAGTAACCACCAAAGCTTGGCATGTTAACACCGTTTTGTTCAGCAATGGATTTAACCATAAAGTTAGGAGCATTACCAATATAACTCAGAGCCCCAAAGAAAACAGCACCAGACGAAATGGCCATAAGGGTTTGACTCATTTCATTCATAAGCATTTGGGCATCTCCTCCAGCCGCATTAAAGAATACCAAGTAGGTAGGTGCGTTGTCTAAAAAGGCAGATAAAAAACCTGTAATCCAGAAAAACATGGCATTAATAGGTTCACCATTGGCGTCAAAGACGGCGTTATTAATAAAAGTAAGCGCGCCTTCTCCTACATTGGCTGCCTTAAGCATTGATATGGGGGCTATAATAGTAATGAAAATACCCGCAAACAGTTTTCCCACTTCTTGTATTGGAAACCAATTAAATCCGTTAGCATTTCTACTTTCTTTGGTAGTGACTTTTAAACTTAGAAAAGTCAATCCTAGCAACACCAAATCACGGATTATATTCTCGTAATCTACAGTAACGTGATAAATGTCAACTGTTCCTAAGGAAGCAATTCCTGAAAATAAAACGGCTCCAACCACACCTAAAATAAGGACTAAATTGATACCGCCTTCAATACCAAAAGCTTCTTTATTGTCTTCTACTGGTGGAGTATTTGTTTCTTTCTTATAAAAATAAGTATCTACAAAATAGAATACGATAAGTAACAGAATAACCACAAACAGCATTTCAAAGAATAGATGGGTAGTGGTCCAGAAAAAACCAACTCCCTGTAGAAATCCAAGAAACAATGGTGGGTCACCAAGAGGAGTTAATGCGCCCCCAACGTTAGCTACTAAGAAAATGAAGAAAATGACCACATGTTTTTTGCTAGAACGCCATTCATTTGCTCGTAATAATGGCCTAATTAATAGCATAGCTGCTCCCGTTGTACCCATCCAGCTAGCTAGCAATGTTCCTATAACTAGGAAGCCTATGTTTACGATAGGGCTACCTTGAAAAGATCCCTTAATTCGAACCCCGCCAGAAATAGTGAAAAGGGCTAACAACAGAATAATAAATGGGATGTATTCTAATAAATAGGCGTGTAAGACCTCGTAGAGTGTGGCTGAAAAACCAAAGAAGATGGTCATAGGCACTAGCAGTAATAGTGCCCAAAAAGCGGACACCTTGCCAAAGTTTTCATGCCACCAGTGTTCATTCACCAAAGGAAAAATTGCTATAGATAATAAAATACCAGCAAAGGGTAGGGTCCACAGTAATCCTAGACCACCCCCACTAATACCGTACCCTTCAGCAGCTAAAATAGTTGACCAAGGGCTAATTGTCAGAAGGAAGATAAAAAATGATGCTCTCTTGAATAAAGGCGTAAATAACTTCATATAAGTAGTACGTGTTATGTTTGGGGTTTAACATGTAAATTGTAAAACACTTCGAAAAATAAGATAACTGAACAATTTTCTATGAGGAAAATGAAAGTCCATTTCCCTCATAAAAATGGCTCGAACCCTAATATCTTAAAAATATATGTAATTTAAATTATCTTCGGGTTATCAATCCACCAGTAAAATATTATCGGAGAAAATAGTAAATACTTAAAAAATGTTAAAAGCACTGACTAAGAAAGAAATTATCGATCAATTACAAGATTCAGAAAAATGGATCATAAAAACACAAGAATTACAGCGAGTATGGATTTTTGACAACTTCCAAGAAGCTATGTCTTTTATAATAAGAGTCGCTTTTCTAGCGGAGCAAAATAATCATCATCCAGTGATAAAAAATGTATACAATAGGGTAGAATTACAATTAAATACCCATGATGCCGATAATCAAGTCACTGAGCTGGATATTGCCTTAGCCAACAGTATTAATCAGATTGGTTTAGGGTCAGAATAAAATAGCTTGATTTTGGTGATAATTAGCAGAAAAAACGCTATCTTAGTAAATCTGTTATCAAAATGATTGCTTAATCATTTTAGATGACTGTTTTCCAAACTGAAAACATCCAAAGTAAACTTATGAATTCATACTACGAATTAACTTATATCATCAGTCCTGTATTAGAGGACGAACAATATCCAGCTGTAATTCAGCGGATAAACGACTTAATCACTTCCAAAGGTGGAACAGTAGAGGAAGTCGAGGAATGGGGCCTTCGCAAGTTCACCTATGAAATGGATAAGAAACAAACTGGTTTCTACGTAAACCTATATTTCGAAGGACCAGCAACTGCTATCGAATCTATTGAGCGAGCCATGCGGATAGACGATGAGATCATGCGATACCTAACGTTGAAATATGATGCAAAAATGAAGCGTCATAAAGAGTTGGTTAAGAAAAATGCTGTACCCGAAGTCTTCCCTGTGATTGAAGAAGACGATTCAGAAGAAGATAAATAGTAACCATTTTTAAATTAGACCATCATGATTAAGAATCCATCGCATCCTAAGAAAAGTGTAAGAAAAGTTAAGCAGTGTAAATTCACCGAAGCAGGCCTAGAGTACATCGATTACAAAGATGTGGAAACGCTCCAGCGATTTACTAACGATCAGGGTAAGATATTACCAAGAAGAGTGACTGGTACAAGCGCGAAACACCAGCGACAACTTACCACCGCAATTAAAAGAGCACGTTTTTTAGGTCTTATGCCCTACGTTGCTGAAAACCTTCGATAAAAAATTTAAGTGATATGAAAGTTATATTAACTCAAGATGTAGAAAAACTAGGTCAATCAGGCGAGTTAGTCACCGTAAAAGATGGCTATGGACGCAACTTCCTCATTCCTAGTGGTAAGGCTGTACTAGCAACTAAAGGTTCTATTGCTGAAGTAGAACTAATGCAGAAAAGAGCAGCTAAAAAAGCTGAAATCAGTGTTCAAGAAGCCAAAGAATTGGCTCAAAAGCTTGAGTCCAGTAATTTAACCATTGCGGTTACCACAGGTGAAGACGATAAAATTCACGGAACGGTAACCAATGTGCAAATAGCTGACGCATTGATGGAAAAAGGAATTGAAATCGATCGCCGCTCTATTACAATAGATGCAGATGTTAAGACACTAGGCGAATATACGGCGACCATACACCTATTGGGTGAGTTAAAGCCACAACTCAAATTTTGGGTAGTAAAAGCCGACTAGTTGGAACGTTCACTACAGTTTTATTTGTATGATTAATAAAATACCACATTCATTGTAATGTGGTATTTTTTTTTATAGAGGTAGCGTTATGTGCTCTTCACATCATTATACCGTACCTTGGAAGAATATTTGCACACTCAAGCGAAAAGGCTACTAAACTTCATGTTCAACCACACACGATGAAAAAAAAGTCTACTACAATGGTAAAACAGTTTGGCTTATGGACTCTGCTCATGGGGATGGTATTCTCTAGTAGTTTATTTGCTCAAATACCAGACCCTGTTCAATTCAGTGTAGTCAGCGTGCCAGACACGGTCATGGCAGGTGAGAGTTTTGAGATTGAGTTACATGCGAGTATTGAGGGAGACTGGCATTTGTATTCGGTCTTAAATGATCCGGAAGCCGGGCCTTTTCCCACGCAGTTTAGTGCTAAATCGCCAAATTTTTTCTTAACAGAGAAGGTTCGAGAGTCTGAGGCGGATATTGAATTTGATCCCAATTTTGAAACAGATTTAGGCTGGCATAGTTCTTTTGCTCAATTTACCCTACCGGTAAGTGTGTATACATCTAAACTAGGTACTCAAATCCTAGACATTGAAGCTTTCTATCAGGTATGTGATGACAGAGTCTGCCTTCCTCCAACCTCGAAATCAATCATAACCACGGTTTTTGTGGCGGGAGTGGCAGATAACCCACTACCCGAGGCTAGACGCTCAGCAGAGACTCAAATAAGTGAAGCTAATACTGGCTCTAACACGGCTAATGGTGAGGGAATATTCTCTTTTCTTTGGATTGCAATTTTAGCTGGTTTTGCTGCCTTGTTGACTCCATGTGTCTTTCCCATGATTCCTTTGACCGTTTCATATTTTGCCAAACAGGAAGAGTCCAAGCGTGGAGTTGGCAGTGCTGTTATTTTTGGATTAGCAATTGTAGCTACTTTTACTCTCATAGGTATGTTACTGGCTGCCTTGGTCGGTGTTTCTGGGGCACAAAATTTTGCTTCTAACCCTTTTGTTAACTTTTTTATAGCTGCAGTACTTATTGGCTTTGCGTTAAGCTTACTAGGTATGTATGAATTACAGTTACCATATCAACTCACTAATTTCTTAAACAAGAAGAGCAATGAAAATTCTGGTATTGCCGGAATTTTATTCATGGCAATGACCATAAGTGCTGTATCATTTTCATGTACGGCGCCATTTGTTGGGGCGGTATTTGCAGCTACCACCGGTGGTGATTGGTTCTTCCCTATCATCGGGATGATTGGTTTTTCAGCAGCTTTCGCTAGTCCATTCGTTCTCTTTGCACTATTTCCCAATTTACTGAATGCACTACCTAAAAGTGGATCATGGATGAACATGGTCAAAGTACTTTTGGGCTTTATTGAATTGGCCGCAGCGGTAAAATTTCTATCAAACGTCGATTTGGTAATGGGTTGGGCATGGATTAGTCGACCTTTTGCTATTGCTTTATGGATGGCTATTTTTATGATTGCAACCTTCTATATATTAGGGTTCTTTGCTCTAAAAAATGAAGAAAAACCCAGCTCTATTGGTGCAGGCAGAGTTGTGTTAAGTCTTCCTTTTCTTCTATTCAGTTTGTATTTAATTCCAGGCTTATTGGGTTCCTCATTAGGTATATGGGATGCTTGGTTGCCACCCAAACAGGCAACCGATGTAAGTGTGGTAAGTACCCTTGCATCAATGGGCGGAACATCCTCTGGGACCTCTGCTGATGAGGGATGGTTGAGCAGCTATGAACAAGCTATTGAAGAAGCAAAAGCTGAAAATAGGGCTGTTTTTATAGATTTTACAGGCTACACGTGTACCAACTGCCGGGCAATGGAGAGTAACGTTTTTCCCTTGGCGAGTGTACAAGAACGTTTTGGGCAAATGAAACTACTTAAATTGTACACCGATGGGGGGACAAATGCACAAGCTAATCAGCAACTTCAGTTCAAGCTAACGGGTAATGTAGCCTTGCCTACCTACGTAATTCTCGATCCATCGAATGAGCAAGTGCTTGCCCAAGAGTTAGGTTATGTGAGTGAAGAAAAGTTTATTGGGTTCTTAGACCAAGGATTACAACGTTTTAATGGGGTTGATTAGGGATTACATCGCTACTAATTATATTTACCTGAAAGGTTTTTACATTTGTAGTGTTTATGTATACCATCCCCACGTTATCAAAATCTACTTGCGCTCGTTTGCCCTTACGAAACGCGGCCTTGACGGGGTTTTTTTTGGGTGTATTTATACTCACTATGGTATCGGGTTCTATTTATGCCTCTAGTCTCGGATCTATGGATGAAACTATTCAACCATTTAGCTCACAAAAAAGTCACCCTGTAAGCCAATATGCATTCAATTCAGATACTCTTTTAGTAGTAAATTTTAATGCGGATGATCGCCTAAACATTCAATTAGGTGTTATTCACAGTCGGTTATCGGTGTTGTATCGTTTGGCTAGTAATCGTTCTATAAAGCCGAGTTCCGACATAGATATTGAAAATGGATGGTCCATACTGCCCAATTCATACTGGAAATGGGATCCTAGTAGTGGTGATTGGTGGATGACTAACCAAGCAAAAACAACCGTTGCGTTTCCAATCGATTTGATCTTTGTTTACCAACGTAGTCTGGTAGAGCCAGTCCTAAATCAGCAAATGATTAGGGAAAAGATTCAGCAACAACTTGATCTAAGGGTAGCTCAGGAAACGGAACCTTTCCAATTAGAACAATCGGGACGGATTACACGAGGCATTGTTACAGGTTCAAATCAGCAGATTAGTCTTGAAAGTGGATTAGATATCCAATTAACAGGAACCATAGGTGATGAAACACAACTCTCGGCTATTTTAACCGACCGAAATATCCCATTTCAACCTGACGGAACTACTCAAAGCATTAGGGAATTTGACCAGTTAATCATACAAATCACCCACCCTAATCATGCTCTCAAAATGGGTGATGTGGATGTAAGTATGATTGGGGCACCCACGCACCGCTTAAATCGTAGGATACAAGGTGTCTATGCTGAACAATCACTCATCTCAAAAAAAGGTGCGGAAAGCAGGATTGCATCATTAGCATCCCAAACTAGAGGAGTGTACACCAATGAGCAAATTAGCCCAGTAGAAGGGGTGCAGGGTCCGTACAGATTACAAGGTGCAATGAACAATCCATTCACTATTATATTGGCTGGAACCGAAAAAGTATATCTGAATGGAGTGCTGTTGAAAAGGGGTATTGATCAGGATTATATCATTGATTACTCGTTGGGTGAAATAAATTTTAGTTCACAACAGTTAATTCGAAATGAGAGTAGAATTTTTGTCGAGTATGAATATGTTGAGAATGGATTTAGTCGAAGTCTTTTGGCCTCTGAGGTAGCATATACCTCCCCGGACAAACGTTTCACCTTTAATTCCATGGTGAGTAGAGAAGCTGATAATAATGGTATTTTAGCACAGGATTTATTGACGGAATCAGACATTCAACAATTGAAAACGGCGGGTGATCAGACTACGATTGGCATCGATTCAGGCCGCCCATGGCAAGGGAATCTAGATCGATCTAGGGCGTATATACGAGTAGATACACTTTGGAATGATCAGATGTTTACTATCTACAAAAAGGTAAATGACCCTGGAATACCCCAAAGCGAATTAGTTCAGGTGCAATTTACCCGAGTAGGGGCTAATGAAGGCGAATATAAGCGTCTGGAAACTGGATTGAATGTGCCAATCTATGAATGGGTCGGTGAAAATAGCGGTGATTTTACCTCAGAAATCGAATTACCGACCCCTATTGCACATCAAGTTGTATCTTTTGAGGGAAGTTATGCTCTTCAAGAAAATGTTCGATTGTCCGGAAATTGGTCGTTAAGCTCATTTGATGTAAACCGATACTCAGCCAAAGACAATGAAGATAATATAGGCTTGGCATATCAGGGCGAAGTGGAATGGGGTAGCAACATGTTCGGTGCAGAACATTCACGAATTCGTGGTTATATGCGGAAAGTGGATGCTCGATACCAAGGGACTGAGCGAATTAGGGAGGTTGAATATCAGCGGCTGTTTGATGTGGAGGCATCAATAGTTGAGGAGCAAGTTTTTGGAGGGGAATGGGAGTGGCAACAAAGTGAAAAAGAAATCCAGCTTGGTCTTATCCATTTTAGAGCCGGTTCAGAAGAACGGATCAGGCAAACTAGTACCCTTCGAATGGGTGCTTCTGAAAGGATTTCCCTGGTTTACCAACAAGATTTTGTAAAAAGATTGAGTTCAGTGGGAGGGATGGGATATTGGTTCAGGCAAAAGGGTACGGTGGGGCTTCCTCTGAAAAAGATGTCGGATATGAGCCCTCCCAGCATTATTATAGGTGTAGATTTTGAGCAGGAGGATCAGCGGCGGAGAAGGGTGGGTTCTGACTCATTGATTTCACCCAGTCAACGATTTTGGAGTGTAGGTCCAAGTATTACGGGCCTGCATACTAAATGGGATTGGAAGGCTTCATGGATGCTTAGAGAAGAAGATTATAGTTATGACGGAATGTGGGTTCCCAATAGTTCTGCAATGGAACAACGCTACCAGGTAAATTGGCGCGCAAATGAGCATATTTTGGGAAAGCAAGAAATACATTTTCGAACCAGAAATAACTCAACAAGAAGAGCTGCTGAACCCTTTGATGAAGATGGTGGGCAAGAAGCAACCCTTTCCTCCCAAAAGAATATCGGGATGGTTATTGGATCTCAGTTAGAATTGGGTCAAATAGACCAAAATGGAAAAGTATTTTGGGATTACGATGCATCCACTCGACGACGCAGTAATTTTCAAGAAATATATGTGTACGTAGGCCCAGAATTGGGTCAGTATGTTTGGATTGATGATAATCAAGATCGATTACAACAGATTACAGAATTTTATCCCGAATTAAGCTCAAATGAGGGCGAGTATATAAAGCGATTACTCCCAGGAGATGACTATCAATCACTCATTCAGGTTAACACGAGGTTGCGGTACAATTGGATGCCTTTTGAAACACGATTATCGAATAGGCCACTTTGGCAGGCTCTTCAGCTCAACATAGACCTTCGAGTCTCGGAAGATAATAGTCGAGATAAAATGACTAACGTGCTCTTATTGCAACCATCAACCATTATGCAGCAACCATGGACGGTTGAGGGAAGCCTTGGGGCCTTAGGACGCTTAGAAATCACTCCCAACCCAACAGGTATTCAGGGGTATGTCGAGTGGGATAATTCTTCATCGGTTCACCAGCGAAATGTTGAAGTAGTTCAGTCGGCACAGCAGGTTCTCAAAGTTGAGGGTGGATATCGGTTCAATAAAGCGCTACTTAGCGGGTTCATGGGGTCCCGAAGTCGTTTATTTGAATATTCTGATCAATTAAGTCTCCGTAATTACTCCTTAACCAAACACAGTATAGAATCATCCATTAGCGCGAGAATTAATCGATCATGGAATATCAAAGCTGTTCTAAAGCATAGTCGCTTCAACGATAATCACTCATTCGCTCAAGAATTTGTTTCAGTTGTAGATCCTGCCATTATTTTTCCATCTTTTACACTTCGGCAATGGCAATATAGGATGGAGCAAATCATATATGTACCAGGAGGCGTACAAGCCAGATTACAAGTTGCGATTCAAGAATTTAATTCAGCAAATACACTTAACTCTTATATAGGGTACAGATTGACAGAAGGCATGGGTTTGGGTAGAAGTGCGCGATGGGATCTAAATACCCAGTATAGGTGGAAAGATTGGTTGGAATTACAAGTTGAATATCATGGTAGAACTGGAGAAAATGCTCCGGTAATACACACAGTGCAACTAAGCTTCAATGCTCTTTTTTAACAAATTGATTACAATCCTTAATTAAAAAGGGGTTAATTTTGAAAAAAGTTAAAGACTTAAGATGATTGTGTTTTTAAAAAGTAACTGCTTTGACATTTAATCATTTTTGAGTTATTATTTTTGTCTTCAATTTACTGTTAAACAATAAACTATATCGGAGTGAACATGACATCGTCGATTGCTCTCTTTTTACTTCAAGCCCCAGTAGAAGAGGGCTTCTTCAATCTCATCGTTGAAAAATTTAACGAAGGTAACGATGGTGGATGGATGTGGCCAGTACTCATCACCCTTATCGCGGGTCTAGCCATATTCCTCGAGCGTATCATTACTCTTAACTTAGCTGACATTAACACGCGCAAATTCATTGTAAGTGTTCAAGAAGCTTTACAAGAAGGCGGTATCGAAGCCGCTGAAGAGCTTTGCTCTCAAACCCGAGGTCCAGTAGCTTCTGTATTCCAAGCAGGGCTAATGCGTTCTCACGAAGGTATAGATGCAGCCGAAAAAGCTATAGCAGCATACGGTTCCATCGAGATGAGCTTCCTTGAAAGAGGGCTTGTTTGGTTATCTCTATTTATTGCTATTGCCCCACTATTTGGTTTCTTAGGAACGGTAGTAGGTATGATCGAGGCATTTGATGATATCGAAGCAGCTTCGGACATTTCACCTAGTATTGTTGCTGGTGGTATCAAAACAGCACTTTTAACAACAGCAGGTGGTTTGATTGCAGGTATTATACTTCAGATTGGATACAACTATTGTGTGTCAAAGATTGACCGCCTAATAGCAGAGATGGAAGAAAGTTCCATCACGTTAATTGACTCAATCATTCTACTTCAGGACGGAAAGCCACTGATTGCTGTTGCTGAATCAACTGAATCAGAAGACTAACCCATAACTCGAAGAGGAAGGAGGTCATTATGACTAGTGCATTGATTGTACAAATTGCTGTTATCGGAGCCTTTGTTCTAATGGGATTGGGTATCTTATCCATGATCTTTTCAGGGGTGCGAGGAATAGCCCAAGGGAAACAAGATTTCAAGCGTATAGCATTGATATCAACTCCCGTAATCATTTTTGCAATATCCTATTTAGCAACGAACGATGTAACCAAAGCTGGAGTGTTAACTACTATGGGGATGATGGTTATCATGATCGTCTCTATAGTATTCACTGGACTACGCGGAACGTTTAAATTCTAGGGAGTCTTAACCATGATGTTAAAAAAGAAAAAACGCGAGGGTGCTGAGATTAACGGTTCTTCAATGGCCGATATCGCATTCCTCTTGCTTATTTTCTTCTTGGTTACGACAACGATAAATGTGGATACGGGTATTGGGATGGTTCTACCACCCCCATTGGACCCTGAACAAGAACCACCACCCATTCGTGAACGTAACTTGATGAAAATATTGGTTAACTCTCAGGGACTTGTACTCATGGACGAAGAGCCAGTACCAATTACAGAAGTTAGAGATAAGCTTATTGAGTTCATCTCGAATCCTGAGAATGATGAAGAGTTAGCGATCTCTCCAGACGCTGCCATTGTGTCTTTAAAAACTCAAAGAGAAACCCCTTATTCAATCTACATAGATATGTTGGATGAAGTGATGGGTGCCTATAAAGACTTACGTGATGCTGCCTCTAGATCTAATTATGGGGTGCCCTACGATGCACTTGCGGACGATAGTCCTCAACAAGATCAAATTAGGGACATGTATCCTAAGAAAATATCAATTGCTGAACCGGATAGTTAATCATGGCAAATTTCAAGAAAAAGCAGGCAGGTAGTAAGCAAGAAGTACCTACTTCGGCAATGCCGGATGTGGTATTTATGTTACTCTTTTTCTTCATGGTTACCACGGTTTTGAGAGAGGTTACTCTAAAGGTTAAATTAGATCTCACTCAGGCAAGTAACATTGAGAAAATTGAGCAAAAGCGATTAGTATCGTACATCTACATGGGCCCAGAGCGTCTTCCTGGGAATCAAATAGGTGAAGACAAAGTTCAAATTGACGATGCTATTGTAGAAGATTTAGGCGCTATTCGTAATCTTATGTACGATAAATTAATTGAAGAACCAAGACTTATAGTTTCTTTAAGGGTAGACCAAAATTCGGAATTTGGTTTATTAACTGACGTTCAAAAAGAACTTCAGCAAGCAGGTACCTTTCGAATTAATTACTCTACCAAACGAGAAGCAGATTAGTCCTTTCTTCGCTTAGATTTTAAAGGTAACCATGTTAAGCATGGTTGCCTTTTTTTGTATATTAGAGTCTATGAAACATTCTTTTACTCCCATATCAAAAATAGGGCACACAGCTGTACTCCAAAAACTAAATGAATTCCAAGGAGCTAGCTCTGTACCCATCAACCTGTTAGGAAAAAAAAAAACAGGGTTATCTGTTTCAAAAATAGTGGAACTGTTTGGAGACAAAACCCAATTATACCAGCAAAGTTTACAGCTTATTGAGGGTATACATTTCGATTTAACATATACTCCTTTGGAGCATATTGGATTTAAGGCAGTATCTCTTTTTTCTAATCAGTGTTATGCGGAAAATGGCAGGCCTATTTCACTTTCTTGTGATTTATCGATACCTAATAAGGTGTCGGTAGAAATGATTCAATCCATCATGTCAGGTGTTAATAAAGGCTGCATAGCTAATAACATCGTATTGGACCAAAAAAGTTTTCATAGTAATTCTAGTCAGATAATTATTCATGTACATGGTATTGCAATTGCTCAAGAGCATCGGCGTACGTCTATTGACAATGTTCAGACAGGGGATGCTATTTGTGTTTCTGGTGATGTGGGAGCAGCTATTGCCGGTTTGCGTATTCTCATGAGAGAAAAGAAGTTTTGGCAGGAAAGTGGTGAAGGTCAATTTCAACCAGATTTGGGCGATTATGAATACGTCATTCAAAGACAATTGATGCCTAAATCTAGAATGGACATTATTGATAGTTTTGATGAATTTGATATCCTGCCTACATCGATTAGTCATCTTAATATGGGTGTGATTAACGATGTGGCTCATCTTTGTGAGAAAACGGGCCTAGGGGCTCATATTTATCAGGCAACGCTACCAATAGCTATAGAGACCAGGCAGGTAGCAGATGAAATGGAAGAAGATGTCGATAAATACGCCTATTTTGGTGGTGAAGACGCTGAATTGCTTTTCACTCTAAATGAAGAAGATGTGGATCGACTTTTTACTCTTTTTAAAGACTTTACGGTAATAGGCCGAATGACAGAGGTAGATTCTGCGTTAACAATACAAACCTCCGACGGAGAAATTTTAAGTCTTGACGATATGAAAGGGTAATGTACCTTTTGTCAGTACTATCCATCTGGCACATTATTTGCCAGTTAACACTAAACAACAAAGACGATTAGTCTTAATCATACAAATTTACAACTGCAGCGTTAATGGCCGAAAAGAAGCCCCCTTCAAAGAATCCTCTAAAGTCACCACTCAGTAAAAAAGATGGTGCAAATCCTAAATTTCCAACTTGGGGATTTTTAGTGATCATTCTGTTTCTAATTGTGATACAGTTCATGTTCCTAAATCCTGAACCTACCAATGGAATTAAATACAGTGAATTTTTGGATCAGGTTAAGAGCGGATATGTTGATGAGATCATCATAAAAAATCAGGTTAATGTATATGGAAAATATAACGAATCGGCTTTAACTGATGGCATCATTAACCCGCCTGAGCAGTCAGATTCTCCCCTAAATCTTCCGACTACTATGGTGGATGAGTACCGAACTTTTGTCACTACTATACTGCCAAATGATGAAATTAGACCGATTCTTGATGAATTTGGAGTAGAGTATGAAGTTCGAATAGAGGAGGAATGGTTTAGTGGTGTATTTATGTGGCTTGTAATGATTGGTTTAGCCATCGGATTCTGGGTGTTTATCTTCCGTAAAATGAATCCAGGTCAACAAGTTCTGAATATTGGTAAAAACAAAGCTTCGTTATATGATCAGCAAACCGAGACCAAAGTTACTTTCAAAGATGTAGCAGGTTTAGATGAAGCCAAGGCTGAAGTAGAGGAAGTGGTTGATTTCTTAAAAAGTCCTCAAAAATTCACCAAACTGGGTGGTACCTTGCCAAAAGGTGTATTGTTGGTGGGCCCTCCAGGAACGGGTAAAACCTTATTGGCTAAGGCCACAGCTGGAGAGGCAAGTGTTCCATTTTTTAGTTTAAGTGGTTCGGATTTTGTGGAGATGTTTGTTGGAGTTGGTGCGGCCCGTGTCCGTGACCTCTTTAAACAAGCCAAAGAAAAAGCTCCTTGTATTGTATTTATTGACGAAATAGATTCAATAGGACGATCACGTGGTAAAGGTATGGCTATGGGGTCAAACGATGAACGTGAAAATACCTTGAATCAATTGTTAAGTGAGATGGACGGCTTTAACTCCGATAAAGGAGTTATTTTGATGGCTGCAACAAACCGTCCCGATATTCTTGATTCGGCACTATTGCGTCCAGGTCGATTTGATCGGCAAATTTTGATAGACAAGCCTGACTTGAATGGCCGGGTAGAAGTACTAAAAGTACATGTAAAAAAATTGAAGCTATCTAGCGCTATTGATTTACGTGTACTTGCATCCCAAACACCTGGTTTTGCAGGAGCTGAGCTAGCAAA
>NTKP01000030.1 GCA_002457365.1 Rhodothermaeota bacterium MED-G12 | reverse complement strand
GACGAATCAAAAACAACAGTTGCAAAGGTAAGTGATAATCAAGCAATTGTAATGCTTTATGACGTTGATATGCCAAAAATGCAAGAATTAATGACTTCTGATTTAATGATTCAACTATCTAAAAATTTAGACATTATCAATGATGAAATGCATAGTTTTGAGTCAATGCACTGATAAGTGTTAATTGATATATCCTTAGAAGAGGGAAGAGTCATACACCTACACTCGTTGAGGTACACGTATTGTATAGAGCTACTTGGTAATGGAGTGCCCATTTATACGGTACAAATGTGGATGCGTCACAGTTTAGTGCAAACCACGCAAAACTATGCTGACCTGCTTACTCAGATGTTGGAAAAAAGATTGGGAAGGCAATCAATTATTAATTGTTTTTTTCAATATTTAAGGCTACTAAGCTCCAAAGTAAATAACTAACCAAATAAAAGAATATGAAATATCTATCCCTAGTTTTAGCAATTATTGTGACTGTAAATTGTAATAGTAGAAGCAGTCTAGAAAATACCCACACACATTTCCAATTGGAAAGTGGTAATCTAATGTCTGACATATCAGAAGATTTATTAGGTAATAGCTTAACATATCCAGATGGGGACCCATCACTTACAACAAGTGTTGCTGTCTGGGAGTCCGGTTTTGTTAGCCCATGGCATTATCATCCATTTACAGGTTCTGCTACTGTACTACAGGGTGAACTAACTGTAGATTTTGATACTACAAGTTCAATCAATGATAGTGATGGTGATAAAGTATCAAGTATGAGAAAGACGTTTAAAGCAGGAGAAGCAATTATGGCTATACAAAATGTTTGGCATCAAGCTTCCAATCAAAGTGACGAGCAACTTATATTCATGGTTTCATGGATAGGTGAAAAAGGTAAGCCAGTTGTAATGCAATAGTTAACAAACTTGATAACCCTACTAGCTTCAAGTTAGTGGGGTTTTTTTGGGTTCCATTCAGATATTAAAGCCGTTTATTCAGTTTACTACCTAATTAAATGATTGAAAATTAATCACTTATCATGGCACACAACACAGCTCAAATCTACTTTGTTTCTTTCTCGTCTAATTTAGGTTGACCATGCCTATCGTAGTAGTCAGGCTTATCTTCCATAACTTCTTTGCTAGCAACTAAATAACCCACAATAAACATCGCAGTCACCCATATACCAATACTTAATATTATCATTGAAATCATATTTACCACTATTGATTAATTAATTGCCATACTTATAAGCCTTTGTTTGATATTACTGTAAGAATAACTATTGCTTAAGCGTTCATTTAATAGTGCTTAATTTTTGCACTAAATTAATTTCTTATAGAGTTCCTATTAATACGGTACGGAGTTTGATGCGACACAGCTCAGTGCAGAATACTCAGGACTATGTAGAGCTGCTTAACTCTGATATTGGGGAACAGGTTGGGAGAGTTTTTACTTTACTTTAGATGCAATATGGATTATCAGTTAAATGCCATTAAAAAAAATTATTCAAAATGGAATATAATTATCCAACAAAATAGTTCTTTTTATTATAGTATTCAGGTGTTGCCCTATCCATCACTCCGGTTACGTTTATGCAATCATTTCTATCATCTCTTGTTTCAAAAATCTAGATACAGACTGTGTTTTTAGAGTTATAAATTGCCTTAAGTTCATCATCATGAAACGTATGTCTTCGGGTGCATCAACTGGCAAACGAATCATAATTATTTAAGTGTATCTACATGATACTCATATAATTAGTCAGCTTTTTTTGATATATAACTATCCTTGACTGAGCAGTTCCATCAATTAAAAGGATAATTATTAACATCGCAATACTTATAATCAAGCTCGCTCTCCAACTTGGTTGATTTATGAATACTAATCCAACTGAACAGATCATAATCATTATAGGAATAATAGTGAACACAATAAGATCATACTCATTTAAGGTGTTATTTACTCTTTCTAATTCTGTTTGAACAAACAAATATTGGTCATCTTGAAACTCTGACTGAAACTGAGTGATTCGTACTTTATTAGTATAAAATAATCCTATTCCAATAATAATCAGAAGTACTCCTGCTATCATTGTCGGGACTATATAAGCTTTTGCCAATTCGGTTTTACCTAGTTGCCAAAATCCAAGACAAGCAAATAAAAAAATTATACCAAATAGAATGAAAAATGATGTTGAATAGAGTTCTGCTCTGGCCCAATCTATAGAAGCTTTGAGTATATCCATAAATAAATATCGAATTAAATTTTAAATAAATAATAAAGACTCATTGGTCATTAAGTCTTAGTAGATTAACTTATAAAATAATTTATTCAAACCACACAGAAATATGCGGACCTGCTTAACTCAGATGTAGGTGAATGGGCTTAGAGGATAATGATTATTTAATTTGTAAATTTTTGCTAATTCAATTATTGTCTATTTAATTATATATTATAAATCAAAAAAAGGTAAAGTTAAATGAAAAAATTATATATGACATCTATAATAACTTTATTTATAGCTATTGGAAATCTTCATTCCCAAGTAATAGTGGTAAATATGGTAAATGTTTCATCACAAAATACTTCAGCTTTTGAAGCAAATGAAATGAACTATTATTCAGTGATTGCTAAGAATGCAATTGCTGAAGGAAAATTGATGGGTTGGTATTTTTTTAAAATGTATGAATCTGATAATGTCGACTCGGTATTTAATTACTTATTTGTAAATACATTCGAATCAGAAGAACACTTATTTGAAAATAATTGGTTTGATATATCTGAGGAAAAAGCCAAAGAACTGCAGATTACAAACAATTCTACAGAAGTAAATTATTTAGGGTCTTATTTTTTCGAATTACACAGCAGCTTACCACGTACTATTGATGTTAAGTACTCTATGTTTAACTTTGGATACCCAAACGATTCATATGCATTTCTGAAAGAAGGTAAAGAATTATGGAAACCGTTTTTTGAAAAAAATATGAGTAGTGAAAGAAGTTTAGTAGGTTGGGGACAAGCATCGAAATTGTATTCCAGCAATATTGATTCTACCATATTAGCAGACCAACCGACAGTTATGTCAGTAGATCATTATCCCAATTTTAGAGTAGCTGAAATGCATCTTAAAGGAGAATTATTTGGAACATATGATGGCTTTGAAGAAGTTATTGAATCGTCAAAAGGTAATTTCTATATGAAAAATGGTTGGGACTCTAATAACCTTTATGAGTTGATTGGTTTTGTTGAGGCTAATAACTAATATTGATCCACTGAAATCTTCACCCTGCTAGCCTAAAGCAAGTGGGGTGGGGCATTATTACTGTACTTAGCTTAGCAGTTAGAAAACCGGTGCGAAACTTATGGGGCTTTTATTTTGAATTTAAGCTCTACCCATATACTTTAGGTATACCTCTCGAACTCGCATATACAACAATAGAATTAAACAATAACATACATATGGACTTCATTTTTTATTCACTATTCTTTATACTACTTATTGCATTATTTGATGTCATTTTCATAGTAAAGCAGCAAAATGCTGCCATAATTGAACGATTTGGTAAATTCACCAGTATTCGGCAATCTGGTCTTCAATTTAAACTACCAATTATTGATCGTATTTCTGGCAAGCTTAGTCTTCGTATTCAGCAATTAGATGTTGTGGTGGAAACCAAGACCAAAGATGATGTTTTTGTCAAAATTAAAGTATCCGTTCAGTATTTGGTGTTACCTGAAAAAGTATATGATGCCTACTATAAACTAGATTTACCACAAGATCAGATTACTTCCTATGTGTTTGATGTGGTTCGTGCCGAGGTCCCCAAGCTCAAATTGGATTACGTATTCGAAAAAAAGGATGATATTGCTAATGCCGTTAAAGCGGAATTGAATGATGCTATGATCAATTATGGCTATGATATCATCAAAACATTAGTAACCGACATTGATCCCGACCCTCAGGTAAAAGAAGCGATGAATCAAATAAATGCTGCCGAACGAAAAAAAGTGGCTGCACAATTTGAAGGTGATGCACAGCGAATTCTAATCGTTGAACGGGCAAAAGCAGAAGCTGAAAGTAAGCGTTTACAAGGCCAGGGTATTGCAGATCAACGTCGAGAAATAGCTCGTGGCCTAGAAGAATCTGTGAAAGTGTTAAATAAAGTTGACATTAATTCTCAAGAAGCATCAGCCTTAATTGTAGTTACTCAGCACTATGATACCTTACAATCAGTGGGCGCTGAAAGTAATAGTAATCTCATTCTACTTCCAAATTCACCTCAAGCAGGGTCTGACATGCTTAACAATATGGTTGCATCCTTTACGGCTAGTAATCAAATAGGGGAAGAAATGAAGCGAGCGCGTAAGCGTGATGAAAATGATTCAAGCTCCAAATAAAACCTTAATATGAGACCAGCAGAGCAAATTTACAGTAATTACACCACTGATGACTTCAAGGTTTGGGAATTACTCTATACTCGTCAGATTAATTTCATTGAAGATAAAGTTGCTTTTGAGTTTTTAGAATCACTTGAAACAGTGGGTTTTACTTCAGATAGAATTCCTAATTTTAAAGAAGTAAATAATACACTATCCAAGTATACAGGCTGGCAGATTATCACTGTACCCAAATTGGCGCCTGCAGATGTTTTTTTTAATCATTTATCAGAAAAACGATTTACTGCAACTTGTTGGCTTAGGACCCTCGACCAAATAGATTATTTAGAGGAACCAGATATGTTTCACGATGTATTCGCTCACACCCCACTACTTTCAAATAAAGAGTACACTGATTTTTTTCAAAAAATAGGTCAACGAGCTTTACAAGTTATACATGAACCAAAGAAATTGACCATGCTACAACGTCTATACTGGTTTACCATAGAATTTGGCCTAATAAGATCTTCGGAAGAAACAAAAATCTATGGAGCAGGCATTATATCTTCTAAGGGCGAAGCAGAGTATTCATTATCTAATGAGCCTACTAAGCTAAATTATGATGTTGCGAAAATAATGAATCATTCTTTTCGTACTGATATCATCCAGGATACTTACTATGTCATCGACTCTTTTGAACAATTGTCTAAATCCTTTGATCAGATAGATAATCACTTATTCAACTAACAAGTACCCATGAACATGGCTCATTTTTTCAGGCCTTTGCTGTGTGTATTTATCTGTTTATTAGTTGGGGGAGGTTCAGGATTTTTAACGGTCGATTCCATAAGCACCTGGTACGTTGACATCAACAAGCCTTTCTTCAATCCACCAAATTGGATATTCGGGCCTGTATGGACCACCTTGTACACTCTTATGGGAGTTTCTGCGGGCCTTATATGGAACACCAGCGCCAAGAATAAGGCTACTAAAAAAGCATTACTCGCTTTTAGCTTACATCTAATGTTAAATGGTCTTTGGTCTATTCTGTTCTTCGGACTAAAGAATCCTGAGCTAGCATTCGCAGAGATATTACTTCTATTAACTAGTATCATATACTACACTGCACTATTCTATCGGATTCGCCCAATAACTGCCTGGATGCAAGCCCCTTATATTGCCTGGGTAGGGTATGCAAGTTTGTTAAACGGTTCCATAGCGTGGTTAAATTAATCTAGCTTTTCATGAATAATACGACCCTCATCACCCCTGGTATTCGCATTTTAAGTCTACTAATTTTGCTGTTCCAGGTACCCATAGTACTGGCACAAGATACCGAAACCCAGACGTACCGGGTTATTAAAGAATACAACGCAGCAGAGCTACGATACTATCCACCGGTCATGAAAATTCAGTCGAATAATGATTTTAGTAGTTTATTCAATTACATATCAGGTAATAATTCAACCCGTGAAAAAATTAGTATGACTTCACCTGTTCATATGGGAGAAGTCGATGGAAATACTATTATGGAGTTCGTGTTACCTGAAAATTTCAACCCTGAAAACACCCCAGATGCTCTATCCAAAGGGGTTACAGTGTTTGAAAGTGAACCGGGGTATTTTCTAGCTTTAGAGTTTGGCGGTTATGCTAGTGGGAGGAATGTTCGGTACTATGCGGATGAATTGTCAGTTATTGCTCAAAAATATGGGCTCAATACCATAGGCAAGACAAGCGTATTAGTTTATGACTCACCTTATAAGGTTATGGGACGAAGAAACGAAGTTATTATTCAAATTGATGTAGAGTCTATTTGATTAGGTTCATTCCCCTAATATTCTTCATCCTATCCTCAAAACATCGTACTTTAACTATCTAAAACTATAAATAAAGATTGTAAAGAAATATGGACACACCTCATAGCCCGTTCGATCAGATAGAACCTCGTAATCAGATCGACTACATGCTACGTACCACCGTTCAAAAGAACACTGCTTTAAGTGGGATGGCCGATCAAAAAGCCAATATATTAACCGCCTCTTCGTTCATATTAGTCACGGTACTTGTTTCTCGATACAGTGAATTACCAGATCTTGCCAATGAAATTTTGATATTACTGTTCTTCATCTGTTTATCCATCACCTTTTCTCTTATTTCTTTATTTCCAATTTCAAAGAATGATAAACTAAAAAAGCCGAACTGGTTATTTTTTGGTGATTACAACAACACAAGCTATGAAGATTATACAGACCACATGATACAAATCATGAAATCAGAAGCTAAAACCTATGATACATTGCTGCTAGAAATCTATCAATCTGGAGTAGTCTTAGGTAACAAGTTTAAGTTTATTAGATGGAGTTATACATCACTTATGAGTGGTTTTGCCATCTTTTTCATTATGATCTTCATTAATAAAATTATCTTGACCTAAATGACTTGGTTACTATCCACTAATAAGTCTTCCGGTACTAAGTTGATTCGCAGGTTTTGCTTGTACCTCATTCTATTAATTCCATTGTTACACTGTTCTCCTACAGTATATACACCGCCAACAACATTAGGTAAACAAGACTATCCACGAACCATTGAGTACGAACAGAGTGTCGAAGATATTTGGGTTAAACTAACCGATTATATTAGTCAATCATCTTATGGTCTAGACTCGCTGGATGCTGAAAATTATTATGCAGAACTACGTTTTGTAAGCAAACAATTTCACAAGTTTTTAGATGGTGGAGTCTTAGATGAGGGTGGGTTCAATGGATATGAAGGCGATCTACTAGAGCTTATTCTACCAACTGATGATTTTAAATCTACCTTAACGTGTAGTATTCGCATTCAACTGTCTCGTGAAAATCTTAGTAGCACTACATTGAGTTACATTGTTACCTATGAAACTGTGTATACTAAAAGGAAAGTCCTGAGTGAGTACAAGTTGGATTCTCAAAATCCTATTTATATTTCTACTGAAGATTCAGCAATGAGCTATACCATTGCCCCATCTTATCTTCTAGAAAAACAACTGTTCCAAACCTTCTCGAATTTTCAATAGCCCATCTCAGTTGAAATAGTTTGTAATTAGTTTATAAATAGTTACAAATAGTAAAATTTGGTAGGTAGAATTATACAGTACTTAAAAAATCTCATTGTTGACTAAAGAACCAAAAAAAACAGTATAAAATTAGCAATTTGTATCATATAATTTTAATGCCACGCTACATTTTATATAAAATCGTATAAATAAAAAGATGGTATCCTATATAAAATCAGTTATTTAATTGAATTAGGACAATTAACTTTAAGTCATGAGACATTTTTAATGCATTGTTCTGGTTAAGTTTAATCAAATAAATGCATAAAGTTTAAAGCTGCATAACTATTTATCTAACAAGTCCTATTAAAAAAGTTAAAGCGAGAGCTAAAAGACTAGCGCAAACTTTCAATAATCAGTTTATGTTTTATTTTGTACGATTAAAATTGCTGCTTCTTACAGTGGCAATTTCCTCACTTCCAGTTTTAGCCCAAACGATGCAAGCTGATTCGAGTAAGCAGTCTGGGATGAACAATTTAGAAGAAAGTTTTTTTCTAAGTTCAAACGGTCGCACCATCATTTGCTCTAGCGCTGAGTTCAATGAAAGTGGAGAAGTCAATGGTGTTATCTATACCAAACGTAATAAACAAGATATTACGGTAAAGAACGCGTCAACAACCTGTACCTCGGGAGTATTTGATCTTTCCTACGTTTTTTATTCACAAAGTTTGTTTAATGAAGACATTAGCCACTTTGATGTATCAAGTGTATACGATATGAGCTACATGCTGTATGATGCAAAGTCATTTAATCAGGATTTATCAAACTGGTGTGTTTCGAATCTTGCTACTACCCCCGTGAATTTTTCTGAGGGTTCAGGATTACGTGATGAATTTCAGCCTAAGTGGGGTACTTGCCCATTAACGGCTCAGATTAATACTGAAAAATAACCTAATAAGAGTCGTTTAACGTGAAGAGTGGCTTCTTTGTAAAGAACTTTCTGCTCAAACGTCAACGCAGTGTCCTACCTAATCTAATTTCCACTCGTACACGGCTCCAACGGAATCGAAACTATTTGTCCATTCTAACAGAGGACTATCAAAGCTTTTAACATTTACCCAAAGCAAATCCTCTACCATTGCATAGTCGCTTACTTTAGAAAAAGGCGGAATTTTCGCACCCGAAGAATAAAAATAATAATGCAATTCGCGGTCATTTAGTTGCAAGCTATCAGTGTATTCCTGACTATATGCACGAGCTTGGTCTTTCAAAGCTTCTGTCAATAGATTAACACGATTGGCATTCATTATCTCAAAGGCTACGAGATAAATATCGTTCACTTCATACACCTCTCGAGATTCAAAACTGTGGGTGGGTTTATTCTTTATGGTAACATCTGTACAGTTAAGGCATAAGGCAGAGATACAAAATGCAATAATAGCTGTACCCGTTGAATTCGGATAATTCATGACTGTGAAGTATTATGATAGGCATGAAGATAAAAAAAATCCTAATCAAGCCTCAAACTTAATTAGGATGGTCAGTTATTGTACGAGAATAATAACCCGAAATGTTGTATTAACTACGTTCTTCACTAATACAAATATAGAAGCTTATCGGGTATTAATAATTATCAGATACTTTAGAAATGATTATTAAGTAATTACAAACAAAATAACATCTCGTTAAAAAGTACTTTGAAGGTATAAATAAGTACTTTTGTAGCGTTCTAGCTAAAAATGAGAGACAAATAATAAGAAAGACTAGCTGTTACTAAAATCGTATCCCAATAGAATATTTTACCATAAGATCAGGGATGGCTAAAACGGTAACCCCCACATCAACCTGATCAAAAATGCTATACTGTCGCCCAAGACTAAATGATTGTGGAAATGCCTTGCCTAAAAGATCAGCATAGCCCTCTACATCTTCACGTGTGTCAATCCCAACACCCGTCATCATCTTTCCACCGAATCGTACATGACTATTTGAGTATCCTGTGGTATTCCCAAATGCTTGAAATAGCATACCATCAATATCCAATAGAAGCAATCGTAATGGAATAGTTGCATAGGACACAAAAGACCCAAAACGGTCTTCTAATCGAATGTCCATACCAAAACCAATGCCATGGTTAGCCTGCTTACCTATTACATTACTTCCATGCCCATAACTTAACTGGCCATTATAATAACTATAATTGAATACGATGGTATGTAGACCCACATTGAAGTCTAACCCTAAACTTAATGAGGAGGGTAGATTTAAACTCCCATTACTCACAAGTGAACCTATGTTTCGTTCGGTAGTTAAATTTGGCTTATTTGCCTGTAAACTATCTAAGGCAACCCCTATGTCCCCTTGTAAGAGCTCATCACCTGTACCTGTAACAAAGATGGGTAGAAAAGCATTAGCATAGGCTCCTTCCTCGGCAATCAATTCAAAATTAGGCATATTTTTGTAGACCAAAGAGGCATTGATACCTTGGTAGGTTTGGTAAACAAAGCCAAGGGTGTACCCATATCCAACAGAACGATAATTGGCATACGCATTCATTGAAAAGGTGTTAATCTCACCTAATTCACTATTAAGGTTAGGATCTGCAGGATTGTTAAAATACCGTTCGTCAGCACCACCAACGACTACCATACCCGATAAATCGGCCTGTAGGCGCCGTACATTATCTACCTGATACCTACTAATGGATAAGCCAGTTGATATCTTTTTTGCAGGAGTATCAACGATGGTATAACCACCGCCAATAGTGAGATTACTCATTTGAAGTTGCATTTGCATGAGCAAAGAAATATTCATGAGTACGTCGAATCGTATGGCTACCTCGTCGGTTCCTTGTTCTTGTGCTAGTTTAGCTGAAATTCCGGTTATACCCATGTCAAGGTTCATATTCATAGGATAGTTATACGATGCTGCTAAGGTCAATTCTTCTGTAATAGGCGTCGAAAAGGCTATCAAACCTATATTTGGAGTAAGCCCTACGTCGAGGTTTCTCATTTTAGTTGGCTGGATATAGGTCTCTGGAAATTGAGTCCAGGTATCGGTATCACTAAATGTATCCGTAATAGAGCTATCAAAACTCGTGTTCAGTGAATTTATGATACGTTTGTTCAATCCAGCATTCATGTCTGTTCCAAGACCAATCCGACTATCAAATACCATATGCCCACTGGTATTAAAGGCTAACATGGCCGGATTCAGATTAACATTCAGTGCTCCGTTGTATACCTTCGAGGATAGTACCCCCCCCATTCCACTAGATCCAAGGCTTCCACCAATGGTATTGAGATTAAGCCCAAAAGAAACATCCATGTATCCACCTCGGAATAGGTGCAATTCACTGGGTTCTGCGTCATCTTCTTCCCCTCCGCTTTGTGCATAAAGCTCAGGACTAAAAATGCCCAACAAGACAAATAAATAAGTGAATAAAAATAATAAACGTTGTTTCATCAGAAGTGGATTGAAAAACTAAACCGTTGAGAGTCTTTGATTGGATCCATTACATAGGTGAAGTCGGCTTTTATGCGTAAGGCCTGTTGAATAGAAATATCGAGTCCGGTGCCCAAAGTGATTTTATCGTCCTCCAAATTATTAATCCCTTGTTCGGTTCCTCCTCGAATCATTAAGACCTTAGCTAAGCGCTTTTCAAAACCCGCGCGCACCCAAGTAGTTCGATCATTCTCTAAAGCAGGCACATAATCGGCGACTAAAGTTAATTCATCTCCAATTCTCCCTGATACACCAAACAAAAGTTCCATGGGCAAATCTTCGGCATAATCACCCTTGGCAGAATACACACTACTTTCGACAGCAGAGGAACTCCATTGCATAGGGGCCTTATAGTCGCGAGCCATCATTCCAATTTGAACAGACTCATTTATGTGGACCAATACTCCAAGGTCTAATCCTAAACCAAACGCATTACCTGTAACCTGCTGCCCCATTCCAATAGATATTTCTTCTGGATCGAACACTAGATAAGAATTTTCAGAAAGAGTGTTCTTACCAAAAGAAGCACTTCGATATTTAATTGAAGCACCTATGGATACGAATCGCACGCGAAATCCATACGCAGCATGCACAGATAATTCACTCATCATATCGTCCCCTGAAGAAATCACTGCAATCCCTAACGCTTGGTTTTGGCCAAATGAAGGAACCGTAATAGCTGCATAATTGTAGGTGACCAAGCCCCAGTGGTCTAACTGAGATAAACCCACTTGAAACCCATCTGCTTTAGTTAATCCTGCGGGGTTCCAATAAGTCGCATTTTCATCATCCGCTAAACCAACAAAAGCGTAACCCATGGCAACCGGCCGAGTTCCAAAACCCACATCGACAAAAGACCCAGGAATAGTAGATATCTGTTGAGCGAATAATACGGGTGCCTTCCCAATAGGAAGCAAGCTTATGCACATACCAAGGAAGGTGACCAAAGTAACATGGGTAATTAACGACCTAAACCTTCTTAAAACATCACTATTTTTTTGTCTAAGGCTAATCATGATATCCTATTTAATGAGCACCACCGGTAACAGCTTCACTACTTCAGCTGACTGATCTTTCGCTTTTATTTGTATGATGTAGCGTCCATTTCGAGCCCATGCACCACTATCTGTTTTCCCATCCCACAACAATTCTTTTTGAGAGGACGCCGAGCCATAACGCCCTGGTTGTTGTAAATCATCCTCTAGCAAAGTTCGTACTAACTCGCCTTTCATATTGACTATTTGGATGTCCACTTTCACTGGTGGGTAGGCCGAATCCAGCCAATAACCTATGCGTAACGGTGCGATTTCAGGACTAAAAGGACTAGGTAGAACGGCAGCATACTTTATCCCCAAGGGTTCATTTTCTGCCATTACAGCAAACTGCCCTAGTTTTGAAATACTAACCGTTCCTGCTGTCTCAACATTATTTCGCAGCTCAGAATACGTAGAGTACTTAGCCTGAGTAGCTTCCAATAACTCCCACTGCAACGTAGTAAAATTAAATCTCCCTATCTCCCGTATGCCTGTATTAAACGTCATTGTGGTGTCGTCAGGTAAGGTTAAAACAGCCTCTTTCATAAGAGGGCTGCCCGAGAAAGATAGAATATAAATCAAATCCGAGACGGTGTATGAGATGTCCGTTCCTTGGGCAAACACAAACTTCTTCGTTTTTGGAGGTACGGTTTCACCCAAAGACAACTGAGAAGGAATTTCCACCGACCCTTCCGGTAAACTAAGTTGCATTCCACTCCCATTGGTCAGAGTGTAGGTTTCTTCCGGAAGTATTCGAGCTACCAATTCTACCACATCCGATTTAGATTGAATACCACTCACCGGATCGGTTACCTCCACAGTGAATGAACCTATAGTGCTGTTATTAGTTGGGGTAAAAACACCTCTGTTATCCACGGTGCCTACTGTGCTTGGATTCACCTTCCATTCTAAGCTATTCCCTAAAACCACACTACTACCCGATGTGTCTATGGCAGTATAGCCAAAAAGATGCGTACTAGCGTTTGAAATCTGCTTAGCTGGTCTACTCACAACCACACTGTCGATGGGCATACTTTGAATTTCAACATCTATAGTTTCGCTAATACTCGTACCATTATATTCGGTGGTTACTCTAAATTGATAGGTGCCCGCTGCTAGGGTTTCCAAGGTGGCTTGAGTGCCCTCTAATGTACTAAGTCGAATACCCGACGAATTATTAATCAGTGACCATCGAACCGTTCCTTCCGTGGTGTCTCCTTCAAATTTATCTTGAAGGGATTCGTTAATTCCATCACGCAGTTCTACATTGAGATCATAGGTATCTCCTAGGCGTATTTTTTTTCCTTTTAGCCCTGGGGTTATACGTACCGTACTAAGTATACCACTGGCCAAAGGGGTGATCGTTTCCTGATTGCTTTGATAGCTTATCTCCGTTTCGATATTCTGTACGGAAGTATATAAGGTGATCGGTTCCACGGTTCCTTGAACGGGGATGGTTGCGCGAAGGGTATCTACTCCCGTTGACCCACCATCTATGGCTTGCATAGTTAGAGACTGAAAAGAGCCCGTTGATCCAACTCGGTAGTATAGCTGTGCCGAAACAGTTGCATTATCCAGTTCTAAGCCTGCAGGACTAACTACCGAAACAGCAGTAGATTGATCGGCCAAAATATCTCCCACCGGTAATTGTACATAAGGTAAACTGAAGGTGCTATCTAATACCGTTGTATCGGAATCAAGAGCAATTCGAATGGTATTTTCCGGGTATAAATAGCCTTCTTTAAACAAACTTAAGGTGTATTCTGCTTGTTTCAGATTCGACTGAGAAGCATAGGTCCCGTCACTGCCCGTAATAATTTTCTGTGATTGCCCACCCGAAACGCCAAAGACCAATTCCGTACCGGCTAAGGGATCCTTGCCATCGTTCACTCGAATCGTAATCTGACCACTGGGAACATAGGTATCCGGTAGCACAATTTGCTGAGTAACCTGATCCGGCTTAATCACCCGAGTATAGGTTTTCGAAAAGACCCCTGAACTCACCGTAAACTGATAGGTTGTAGAATCCCCTTCTTCAATTGAAATCGGCAATGTCCCAAAGCGATAATTCCCATTCGCATCTGAGAGTGTAGACAAACTGGTTGATGATTGCGCCCGGATGCTTGCACCCTCGAATCCTGCCGACCTCAACAACACCTTCCCACGCACATCCACATAACGTGGTGCTAGCACTAAATTATCCACCGTTTTGTTGTCACCATCAACCAGAGTGACTTCTACGCTGTCTTGGGTAAATCCTTCGCGCTCGGCCTTTAATTTATAGATACCAGAGGCGACTCCGTCAAAGCTGTACTGTCCAGAATTATTTGATAATGCGGTAAAACTCTGTCCCGTGCTTTCCAGGGTTGCTTGGAGGTTGACACCAGAAAGCCCGTTTCCTGTGGAATTGACGACTCGTCCGGAAAACTGTGCATTATTGGAAACCATGTTGAAACTGACCGTGGTTGAATCACCCGTCTGCAATACTTGAACTCGCTGCGCAGGATCGGAACTAAAGTCTGGTTTAGATGCTCGTATCGTGTAGGAGGTGGCTTTTATACGAGAAAATCTTGCAATACCATCGCTTCCCGATTTTTGAGATAGTACGATGGCCGTATCCGCGGAGATAATACTCACGTCAACATTTGACAGTGCTTCGCCCTCTGATAAGACCTTCACATCCAAGGTAGCATTATTGGCCTGTGCTGTGAAATTTGCCGTTGCAGCGGTTTTATTACCCAAAGAAATCGGGCCTCTTTGCGCAGGGCTAAACTCATATCCAAGGAGTTGTGCTTGAACTAGGTAATTGCCCGCAGGAAGGAAAGTGAAACTATAATTCCCCGAAGGATTTGACTGAACCAACTCAACAATTTCTTGGGTATCGGCATTGATTAAACGCATGGTAGCCCCTGCAACACCAGCGACTCCAGTGATCGAAGCCTGCGTAACGGTAACCTCTACGTTATCACTCAGCGTGGCGGAAGACTCACCTGTGGCAACGGTTTCGGTCAGGCTTCCATTTTCATAGCCCTCCCGATAAATATCTGTTTCAAGGGTATAGGTAGCTCCGTTCTCAATTTCGTTGAACTGGAAATTTCCAGACGCATCGCTTTTTGTAGTGTAGGAATTGACGTCATTAGAAGCGATTACCGTCACATTAAATCCCAAGGCGTTCCCACTTTTATCCGTCACTTTCCCCGTGAGGGATCCAATGTTTGGGGACAGCTGCACCTCTTCTGAGATCGTAGATCCAGCAGTTAAAACCACTCCTACAGTATCACTCTCAAACCCTTCTTTAGAGGCTATTAGCAAAAAACTTCCCGGGCTCATATCAGATATAGTATAGGCTCCACTTGCATCCGATACGGTAAAACTAGACCCATTTCCTTCTCTACCAATCAGGGATATTTCAGCCCCTTTGATGCCTGCATTGGTCACCGCTTGTGCAACAGTACCCGTAATACCCGCATTATTAAGAACTAAACCATCTACATTAAGCTGCGTTAACTCCGTTTCTTCTACGCTTAGAGTAAATGTTTCATCCGCAGGGGAGCTATAGCCGGTTTTAGTAGCATTGACGGTAAAACTTCCCAATTCCAAGCTGTTGAGACTGTACTCACCTTGCGCATTCGTAATACCGGTATACGTAGTCCCATTACTATGAGTAGCGGTAACCGTAGCCTCAGCAAGTCGTGCCCCACTAAGATCCTGAACAAAGCCCGACACCCGACCATCCTTAATCGTGAGTTGCTGATCTAGACGAATAGTCGCCCCATCCGACGCTGTTTGAGCCACTTCTTTACTGACATACCCAGTTTTCGAATAGCTAATCACGTAGCTACCCCCAACTAAACCCTCAAAACTGTAGGCGCCCTCTGCATCCGACACAGCTGTCGCACCCCCTCCACCCGACTTGCTCGCATTTACCAACACCTGGTTCAATGCATTTGCCTCCGAGTCGGTGATGCTTCCTGATATGAATACAAAGTTTTCGCTAACCGAAAAATTAACTCCTGTAAGGTTCTGTCCAATACTCAGGGTAGTGGCTTTTTGGGCAGTGGTATAACCGGCCTTCTGAACCCTAAGGGTATAACTATTTGGATTCAAACCCAGCACATAGGTTCCATCTGATTTACTGGTAGTCGAATCTACTTTTTGACCCGAACCATTTAGCGCATAAATTTTTGCCCCCGCCAAAATTCCTCCACCCGACACATTCACCGTACCTGCTACAGAAGACGGATTCGAACTCAAGGTAAAATCACTCACTCTGGTAGAACCAGCCGATTGAACACCTGAGGTGCCACTCTCACTTTTATACCCATCTTTTTCGACTAACATCGTATAGTTCACCCCCGCAGGAATACTAAAGGCATAGGTTCCATTAATCTGCGTTTGAGTTAGCTGGCTAAACCCATCACCATCACTAATCGATACACTAGCGTTTCTAATCGCATTGGTTCCATCGGTCACCGTACCCCTCAGCGTAAAGGTATTTTCCACCAGCGAAAAATTCTGATTAATCACCGATTGGCCCGGCCCAATGGTTACGGTAGAGCTTGAATCAGCCAAAAAACCCGTTTTCTGTGCCAAAATAACCCAGCTACCCGACTGTAAGTTAAACGTATAGCTCCCATCACTACCATTGGTTAGGGAAACCACTTGACTGGTTGATGTATTTCTTGCCCGTAGTTGGGTATTGGTTAGAGCTAAACCACTCGAACTTACCTTACCTGAAATGGAGCCTGCGTTCGGCGTCATTTCAAAATTAATACCAGTTAGATCTTGACCAGCGGATAAACTGACTGTTTTTGGAGAAGGAGATACCAATCCTGTCTTACTTACAGAAATCCGGTGGCTACCGTTTGGCACACTCATTGAATAGTACCCACTACTATTGGTTTGAGTAGTACCCACATTCAACACCGAAACGGTGGCACTCGAAACTCCATTTCCGTTAGGTAAACTCACGGTCCCTGAAACCGAGCTCGCATTGGGTACCATTTCAAAATCCATACCCGAAATAGTTTCACCCACAGCGATACCAATAACTAACTCCCTTTCTTGATTAGAAGCATAATTTTCCTCTACTGCCACAATAGAATACGAACCACTCTTCAGCGAGAGTGTATATTGTCCATTTCCAGATGTAGTAGTGCTAATAGCCGTTCCAACACTAGGTACTGCACGCACCTCTACATTCCCAAAAGGACTTAAGCCAGTGGAGCCATCTTCGTTAGTTATTCGCTCTCGCACAAATCCAGTTACCTGGTTTGCATTCCCTGTTAATGTAAAATCTTGACTTTGTAAAATATCACCGGTAGAAAGAGATACGGTAGCGTCCTCAGGTTTAACAAACCCAATTTTTTCTACTGAAATAGTCCAATTTCCACTCGATACCGTAAATTGATAGGCCCCGGATCCATTACTTTGGGCTTCATATTGTTGCCTCCCATTATCAATACGAACCGTGGCCCGGGAAACCGCATCGCCGTCTTCATTAAATATGGTACCGGATACCGTCGCTTGGTCATTAGTCAAAATAAAGGGATCCGAAAGATTCTTTTGCTCGTCTAAGCCAAGGGTAACCGAGCGGTTACTTGGGCTAATGAAGCCTGATTTCGAAACGGATACGGTGTAGCTTCCCTGATTTAGTGATAACGAATAATCCCCGTTAACCCCTGTAGTCGTAGTTTTTATTGTTCCATCATCAGATTTAACCGTCCGTACTACGGCATCCTCCACGGTTTGTCCCGCATTATCTTTTACCACACCAGATACCGAGGAAGGTAAGGGATTCATTTTCATCTGCACATAAGTCGTACGTTGATCTCGTATAACCGATGTAGTGGTCGTAGTTTCAAAGCCTTGTTTTTCAGCTGTAAACTCATAGGTTCCTGCTACCAAACTATCCGAATAACTGTCCGATTGAACGAAATAAGGAAGGGATGGAGTCACCCCGCCAGAAATCGCCCGCGCGGAAAGCTCGACTCCTAATAAGCTGGAATTATCAGACGCGCTTAGTACACGGACGCTAAATTCACCCGTTTCAACATTGTACTGAAAAAAGCGACTACTCGATGTGGTTCCACCACCCTTGGTGTTATTGGAAACGACATTCCATTGATACCGACCACTCTTTAGGGTTTGTAGGGCAGGAAACTCAATCAAGTTATTAGTCGTAGTCCCTGACCAGATAGGAACCGTGACGTCAATACCTTGCTGTTTCATCACTTGAAAAAGATTGACCGTATAATTAGAAGCCTCAGGAACATCGGCCCATTCAAAAGTAATGGTCTCCTCTGCAAATAGTTCTACGTTGTTATTGGGTCGTACAAGTGTTGTTTTAGGTACCGCATTTGGATCGACGTAAATGAAAGGAACAATACCTCCAAATACCGGACTGGTGTATACTGGGTTATTCTCCTCATACACATTTAAAACCGTATAGCTATACTCTTGATTTGCATTTAAAGGTGGTGCCTCATCCGTGAAAGGAGATTCCCGATTAATGTCACCGTAATCAGCTGTCGTCGTTTTAGTGATATATTGCCAAACTACGGTTGCGCCCTCAATGGTAATTCCTCCTTCATCATCCTCTACTATATCGAAGGGTGTGCTGGACACTATTAACCAGTAGGAAGGGACGCCAGAAACCGCTGTCCATTGAAAAGTGGGGGTGGCGTTAGTGGTATTTCCCCGTGGGGCAATAATAGAAGGAGCCTCGTCTGCCTCGACGATAATCTGTACTTCGTTGGAATAAAAGATGCTTCCTGGATTAGCGGTGTAATCCTGTTGAATTTCCCCAGCTGTACGAGCCGTTGAATTGGTGATTCGGGCAAAATATCGACCTACACTAAGACCTATGTTATTAGGAACCAAATCGGCCCTGGTTTCATCGATATTAAGTGCTAAGGTCTGATAGGTATTAGATGCCCTACCAATGATTAATTTTGCATTCCTATCGGTCAAATTAAGTGCAGAGGCATCTAAATTAGCCCATTCCAAGCGGAATTCAGCATCCTGTTTCAAAAGTAGTTTTACTTCGTAATCTCCATCTGAATCCTGGGCTGTAGGCGGTTTTAATACAATTGTTTGCGCAAATAAAATTTCAGTCGCTAGACTCAAGAATAAGACAATAGCTAAAAGTATCCAGTTACGACTTATAAAATTATTTTGTGAAAAAATCTGGCTATTATTCAAATCAATTCTTCTGGCTAAATGGTTGCAGCTTGATATCAATACTCAAATTAACCATTAATAATGGACCCACAAAAAAATTAATACTGATAATTTCTTAATATTTAAATGATATAATATTATGCGTAGGAAAATTTTATCTTATAATAATTAACATAATAAGTATCACACTCTGCTATGGATTTATATTTAAGCAATTTATCTAAAACATATTCAAACGGTGTCAAAGCCTTAAAAAATGTGTCAATTAATATCTCAAATGGTATGTTTGGTTTATTGGGTCCTAATGGTGCTGGTAAATCTACTCTAATGCGAACAATTGCCACGTTACAGGAGCCTGATACTGGAGAAGCTAGCTTGGGAGATATTGATCTACTCAAAAATCCAATAGAGCTTCGTAAAATTTTAGGTTACTTACCACAGAGTTTTGGAGTGTATCCTAAAATGAACGCCTATGATTTATTACACTACATGGGACAACTTAAAGGTATATCAAACAAAAAAGAGAGAGATAATATAGTTGCCTCAGCA
>NTKP01000003.1 GCA_002457365.1 Rhodothermaeota bacterium MED-G12 | reverse complement strand
TGTTGGGGTAACCGTTCATGAACTGTACCATAGTTGGTATCAAAATGTGTTAGCGACCAACGAAGCATTGTACGCCTGGATGGATGAAGGCTTCACTAGCTTTGCAAGCTCTGAAACCATGCACTATTTATTTGAGAGTACGGGTAATCCTCATACAGGATCGATGAGAGGATATCAACGGTTGGTAGACTCTGGAAAGGAAGAGCCCATGGCTACCCACGCGGATCACTATCATACCAATTTTGCTTATGGCCGCGCCGCCTATTCTAAGGGTGCCGTTTACTTGAATCAAATTCGATATATCATAGGGGAAGAAGCTTTTCGATCTGGCATGCTTAGGTACCACGATGAATGGAAATTAAAACACCCCACTGATTTAGATTTTATTCGACTCATGGAGAAAGAATCTGGGATGATACTGGATTGGTTCCATGAATACTTTGTCCATACCACCAAAACTATTGATTATGGAATCGCATCAGTAGAAGCAAGCGAAAGCCTAACAGGTACCACGCAAATAGAGCTAGAACGAATGGGCCTCATGCCTATGCCCTTAGATATTCGGATTGAATATACCGACGGTTCAAAAGAGGAATTTTATATTCCCATGCGAATAATGAGAGGAGAAAAACCAGCGGAACACGACCTAAAACGGACCATTTTAGAAGACTGGCCATGGGTAGAACCTAGCTACTCATTTACCATTCCCATGCCTATGGAAAACATTCGGTCCATCAGCATTGATCCAACTGAGCGATTAGCCGACGTGAACACTACAAATAATGTACTAATGTACACCCCTGAGCAGTAAATCTATATAAACAGATTTCCTTGATCCTGGTGTCGACGTTGGGCTTCTTCTATTTTTGGTACTTCCGGCTTAGGAGTATGATCAATCATTTCGGGAAGAAAACGCTTGCCATACATTCTTCGAGCAATCCCATGCAAGGCCCGCTCGCCTCGTGGAGTAATACGAACATAGCCGCTTTCATCCTCAACTAGAAAGCCAAAACCACGTAAATCATTCAGAATAAGATAGGATAGTTTGTCTACAACCCGTGAATGACGCTCAACATATTCACGATGGGGAGGTTCATCTTCGCTGCTGTATACCAGTCCAAGTATGATGAACTCAGCCTCTGTCAATGGGTAGCCTTCGCTCCCTTTGGTTATTAGCTCATCCCATACTTTTTGCGAGTAAAATAAACCGAACCAGAATTTTCCCTCTCTAAGCAACTCATGGCTCAATGCGCAACAAAAATACTCACCTGGCATTGATTTTCGGGGTTCACCCCTACTACGATACATACTTACCATTGTAGCCAAGTCAAGCTCCCCAATATTTATTGGGTATGTAAAATGATAATTGCTTCTTTTTTGCATGGCGGGTGAACGTTTTTTATGTACTAGTAAAATACCTTACGAATAGTCGCATGTCAATGGGTGTTTTTGACGATGGGTTTTTAACATTTTTATAAGTATTCGCCCACTTTTTTTTAGTATACGGCAGTTGCAATTGGTTTAGGTACACTATACTTGTGTTAAATTTATTACTCAATTGAACTTTGGCGTACTAGATTCCGTTTAATTATATGTAAATATCTATAGAATAAACGACAAGAATCAACAGAAGACTAATCTAAGAACCTTTAGCCATTTAACTCATTTGAAGAATATCGCCCGACCACACCAATCGACCCTATATTTATTGACATGTGCCTTATTCATGGTCTTTACCATATTTAATCCATTTAAATTATACGCACAGAATTTCGATATTATTCTTAATGCAACAGATGATGCAACGCTTTATGAGTCAAGTCAGGGAAACATAGCGAACAGCAAAGGACAATATATATTTATAGGTAAAACAAATAATGGTGATTTACGTCGCACCCTAATTCGTTTTAACCTAGGCACAGAAATTCCGTCCGATGCGACTATTGATTCGGTTTTTTTATCCTTATCTATGAACAAAACCCAAAATGCAGCGCAAGATCTTCGTATTTATCCAGTTTTAGGAGCCTGGGCAGAGGGTAGCTCTGATGCATCGGCAAACGAAGGGAAAGGTACTTCTGCCACCGAAGGTGATCCAACATGGACCTACCGGGTTTATCCTGACACGTTATGGAATAACGAAGGTGGAGATATTGGTGAGGAAATTTTATTTGAAGGTAGCATCCAAGGCAGTGGAAGTTATAGCCTAAAAGGAACAGATGATTTTATTACACTTTTTGATCAATGGCGAAAAGGGGATATGCCTAATTATGGGGTGATGCTTATTGGAAACGAAGATTCTCAGAACCGCTCCTCAAAACGATTCGCATCGTCCCAATTTAGTGGTAGTGCAAATCGCCCTGGCTTAACGGTGTACGGAACCTACAATAACAGCACGAATAGTGAAGAGGAAGCCAAACTTCAAAAAATGTCCTTCAGCCTTGCTCCAAACTATCCAAACCCATTTAATCCATCGACCAATATAGCTTTTACACTAGCACAAGCGGAACGTGTTGAATTAACCGTTTACAATCAACTGGGAATGCCTGTTCAAAAATTACTGCAAGAATATCGGAATGCAGGTACACATTCCATCCTGTTCGACGCAGCCAACTTACCCAGCGGATTGTACTTTTATCAGCTTAAAACATCGAATGGAACACTTACCCGCAGTATGAGCCTCATTAAATAGACTACTTTTTTGCGGCGATCAATTCAATAGCTTGTTCTTTGGTTATGTCTTCAGGCTGTTTGCCTTTAGGTAAACCAATATTCTTTTTACCGTATTTAATGTAAGGACCATAACGGCCATTCATTATTTTAATAGGCGTCTCGGTATCAGGAAAATTTCCTAAATCGTAGAGTTCTGAGCTCCCTCTCTTGGCTGATTTTTGACTTAGCAATTCAACTGCTCTGTCTAACTCAACCGTCAGTACATCATCATCCTTAGTCAATGACTTAAAACTTCCATCATGCACGACGTAGGGGCCATATCGGCCAACTCCTGCTTTTACCACTTTTCCATCATCCGGGTGTTCACCCAACATACGTGGTAAAGCAAGCAATTTTAAGGCTAATTCTATGTCAACTTCTTCGGGACTCATCCCTTTAAGTAACGAAACACGTTTCGGTTTTTTATTCTCCTCGGTTAATTCACCCAGTTGAACATAAGGACCATAACGGCCCGATAACACAAATACAGGAAGACCGGTATCTTCATCAAGTCCAACGGGCTTATCTTCTTCGGTTGACCTTTGTATGAGCTCTTCCAACTTGCTTGCGGTTAAATCACTCGGATCCATATCCAGTGGTAAGGATGTCGTGATTTCTTCGCCATCCTTTTGCATTTTCGCATAAGGCCCAAAACGACCAATAGCTACATTAATTCCTTCCAGACCTTCCAAGGGCAAATCTAACAATTTGGCTTTTTGAGGATCGATTTGATCTTCTTGGGAATCAACTTTTGCTTTAAGCCCATTAACTCCTTTATAGTAATCGTCTAGATAGGCAACCGGATCTTGTTTTCCATTGGCTACTTCATCTAGTTTATCTTCCAAATTTGAGGTGAAATCACTATCAACCAGATCAGGAAAATGTTGCTCTAACAAAGCTGTAACCGCAAAAGCAGTGAAACTTGGAACCAATGCTTTACCTTCTTTTTTGGCATACCCACGATCTTGGATGGTGGATATAACCGCTGCATAGGTACTCGGCCTACCAACTCCACTTTTTTCGAGTTCTTTTACAAGAGTGGCCTCGGTATAGCGAGCAGGTGGTTTGGTTTCGTGCTCACTGAAAACCAGATCTTGTAATTCGGTACGATCACCCGTAGTTAGATTGGGTAAAAACTGCTCCTGATTCTCTAATGCCGCCTCTGGATCATCACTTCCTTCAACATAGGCGCGGAAAAAACCTGGGAATAAAATCTTCTTCCCACTACTTCGAAAAGTAGCCGTTGCTTCGGTAGAAGTAGCCTCTATACTGACGTTAGTAAATTCTAATTCCGCCTCAGCCATCTGAGTAGCAATGGTTCTCTTCCAGATAAGGTCATATAATTTTAGCTCCCTATCACGTAACCCCGACTGTTCAGGCATAACAAATCGAGAACCCGATGGACGGATAGCTTCATGAGCTTCCTGTGCACTTTTTCCTTTGGCGGTATAATTTCGAACACGTTCGAATAAATATTCTTTTCCATACTGATCAACAATCCCTTCCCTAGCCGCCTCTATTGCCTGGCCAGATAGTCGGGTAGAGTCTGTTCTCATGTAGGTTATAAACCCTTTTTCGTACAACTTCTGAGCCACACTCATCGTGTCACGTGCTGAAAAACCAAATTTTCTGTTGGCCTCTTGTTGAAGTGTAGAGGTGATGAACGGAGGGGCTGGGTTCCGCTTTTGAACTTTTACATCGACATCGCTTACTTTCCAATCCGCCTTCTTAAGTTGGCTTACTAATGAGTCAGCCTGTGACTCATCCAGCAAAACGACAGAACCCGGTTTTTTAAGCTTACCCGTATTTTCGTCGAAATCTTTCCCACTAGCAACTCTTTTACTATCAACATGAGTCAAATCTGCTTTGAATTGACTTTGATCCCCCTCTTTTTGAACCATTGCTTGCAGGTCATAATAGGTTCCTTTTCGGAATTTCATGCGCTCTCGTTCGCGTTGAACAATGAACTCAACTGCTACCGATTGTACCCGCCCAGCAGATAGTCCGGGTGCGATTTTTTTCCATAACAAAGGAGAAACCGTATATCCCGCTAATCGGTCTAAAATACGTCTGGTTTCTTGTGCATAAACCAAATTCATGTCAATTTCACGGGTATTTTCTAACGCATTCTGAACTGCTTCTTTGGTAATTTCTCTAAATACCATTCTCTTTACTGGTACTTTAGGTTTTAATACCTCTAACAAATGCCAAGATATCGCCTCCCCCTCGCGATCTTCATCCGTTGCCAATATAAGCTCATCTACCCCTTTCAACTTATCCTTTAGACGTTTCACAATCTTCTTCTTATCCGGTGGGGTCACATAAATAGCAAAGTATCGTTCATCTGGATTAATACCCAAACTAGACCAACTCTCTTTTTTATATTTAGCAGGTACCAATTTAGCCGAAGAAGGCAAATCTCTGATATGCCCCATGGACGAATCCACCTCATAGCCTTTTGGCAAATACTTACTTATCGTCTTTGTTTTTGTTGGGGATTCTACGATTACGAGTCTTTTCATGGGCCTTTTTAATGGGAATAACAGATGTAAATAATTGGGCAGTAATTAGTTCTTTATCTTAAGGAATAGATTACAAACTTTCTACCAGCTCTTTTAACTCCTCGGCATGCGCTTTGGTATTCACTTTTTCAATGACTGCCAAAATAGTACCATCTGTATCAATAACAAAGGCAGAACGGGAAGGGGCTTCATAAACTTTTCCGTACATCTTTTTTTCCACCATAGATTGCGTTGCGTTCGCAAAAGCGTGATCAGGGTCGGATAACAAGGTAAATGAAATACCCTGTTTATCAGCATATTTTTTATGTGATCCACAGGTATCTTTACTTAAGGCCATTAACTGATACCCTTTATCAGCAAACCAAGATGCATGCTCAGCTAAGCTTGCTGTCTGTTTATCACAGCTTCCAGTGTTGTTTTTCATGTATACCGATACAATAGCTCGGCGGTCAAGTAATGACGAGAAAAGTTGTTCATTTTCTTGGCCATCTTTCACCGTTTTTATCATAAAATCTGTATCGATTTTGCTTCCAATCTCTTTCATTAATTTTCCTCGTTCATTTATTGTATGCTGGTTGATGTATGTACTGGTTCATGTATTTGCAAGTTGATACGCTGCCCTGTACAATTTGTTCGTTTTCTGACTTGTTCGTTTTCTAAGGTACTATATAAGCAACTTTCAAAACTTAGCAGGATTATAGTAACGGATAATGCGGCTTCATTCGTTCACCTTTGAACACCTTCGTTCACCCCACTTTGCTTTGGAAACTTTCCGAACTAAAAGTGCTTATCACGCGTATGCAATAGATACTTTGCAGTGGTGGCTGCTACAAGTGAGTGATCAATAACTCCTGACTGAACAAAGTCTAAAAATTGTTCAATGGGTATTAAATGCACCTGAATACGCTCGTTTCCATCAAGCTTTTGCTCGGCTACTTTTTCACAGTTCAATGCTAAAAAACTATGCGTGTAATTATCTTGCATTGCCGGATTTGAACTAACTTTTCCTAATGAAATCCACTCTTCGGAAGCAAAGCCGGTTTCTTCCAATAGTTCGCGTTTGGAAGTTTCTAGTGGATGTTCACCAGGATCGCATACACCACCCGCTAACTCTAGGGTAGGGGCTTGAAGTCCGTATCTGTACTGCTCGACCAGAATCACCTGCTGATCCTTAGTTAATGCCATTATATTGATCCAATCAGGTGCTTTTAACACAGAAAAACTTGCCCTATGCTGTTCCGAAGCCAATATCATATCCCTTTGTACTAGGTCAAATATCTTTGTGACCTGCAAAGTGCGTTCTTGTTCGGTTTTCCAAGATTCAATGGTAAAGGTGAAATCAGCAATCATAATGATCTAGTAAAAAATGATCTAATAAAAATAAGAAAGGACCTGAAGGAAAGGATTACGAAGAAACTACGGTATTCTAGCATCTATCACTATGTTATCTCCTCAGATTAAATTTCTTTATATTAGTATATGAAAAAAATTATGTCCATCTCACCTGATTCATTTACCAAAGAAGATGTACAGCTACTCTGCGAGCGTATGAATCAGCTTTTTGATGAAGGATTTTACCCTCATCTCGAAATTAACCGAGAATATTCCAAGCATAACCCAAGGTTACGTGGAGAAATGGCTCACCCAAAAGTTTTTAGATGGTACTTAATCCGTGAACTGTATCGGCTTTTAAGCAAAGGAGCCTCGATACAATTACATCAAAAAAGAACACGTATTGCGCTCAATGATCCCACTCTGTTATCTCATATGGATGAAGAGGAATGGGATTTTACTAAGAAAAAGTTGTTTTTGTTTTCTCCTGAGCGCGTAGATCTTTCCATTAATAGGTTGCTACATTACACTGGAACTAAGCCGGAACATTTTCAGCGGTACATCCTGTTTACCAACTATGACATGCATGTAGAGGTCTTCAAAGAAAGGTTTCCAGATGCGATAAAACCAGATAATGAAGGGGTTCAGATGCCCGCTTATCACTGGATTCAACCTAACAATACCGGCATTAGTCTCATTAATATTGGAGTTGGCCCCTCTAATGCTAAAACCATAACCGATCACATCTCGGTATTACGCCCTGACGCAATGATAATGGTTGGCCATTGCGGTGGTTTACGAAATCACCAACGTATTGGGGATTTCGTTCTTGCCAGTGGGTATTATCGGGACGACCGAGTGTTGGACGACGTATTTCCTATGGGAAACCCTGTTATTCCCAATTATTTACTTAACAGTTATCTAAAACAAGCACTCGACCAGCATGGTATTGAACACAGAATAGGTACGGTGTTTACGACTGCGAATCGAAATTGGGAGTTTTCAGCTAAAGATACCGTGCAGCGTATCCACCAAAGCCGGAGCGTTGCTATTGATATGGAATCAGCAACTGTAGCAACCAATGGATTTAGGTATCGTGTTCCTCACGCTACCTTACTGAGCGTAAGTGATAAACCACTACACGGAAAACCCAAACTTAGTCAACAGGCTCAAGAGTTCTATAATCGTTCAAAAAAACTTCACTTAGAACTGGTTCTCGAAACCATAGAGGTGGTCAAATTACATCATCCAGAGGGACTTCCTAATTCCAGTATTCGAGCGATAAATGAACCCCTAATGGGTGGGGTTTAATGAAGTAGCTCCTCAATTTCTAGCATGCACGGCCTCTAACTCATATAAGCGGGTTAAAAATGCACACTAAAACCAAGCTGAACACTACGCCCTGCTGCTGAGATTCCAGAACTGTAAGGGCGATAACGATGATCAGTAATATTTTCTATTTTTAGAAGCATATTCCCCCAAACAGAAATCTCGTATTTTCCAACTAGATTCCACACACCCCAAGAAGGAGCGTAGGTTAAATTATCTTCATTAAGTGCATATAGATCGGTTTTTTCGCGTTCTGTAATAGCCATTTGACTATGCGATTTTGTTCCCTGGAACCGATATATTAGGGAACCCGACCATGAGTTATGTTCATAAATAAGACTACTTTCCCCAAAAAATGGAGCCGCGTGTCTAGAGGGGCTTATATCGCCATTGTCCAACTCTTCTTCTCCTTTTTGCAGGTTCATTCGGGTCGTTAATATCCACCTGCTACCTATTTGGGCATCCAGACTCCATTGCATGCCATACACTCGAGCATAGGCCGCATTTTGTATCGCCTGTATCCGACTATCAATTCCTTGATAGAGCATGGTTGTTTGCCCGTTTAGCTCGTAATCCCTACGTACCATAGCATCATTCAAATGGGTCCAATACGCATTCAATTCAATCTTAAGCCCACTCAATACTCTATGAACTACTCCTGCATCTATATTCCAAGCATATTCTGCTTTGAGGTTTGAGTTAGGCACGGTTACTGCGCCAGGCTCTGAATCGAAAATCTTTCCCATATCGTCCACATTAGGGGATCGAAAGGCTGTTCCCAAATTTAGCTTAAGTACCCAAACATTATTAGGCCGGCTTATAAACCCAAGAGATCCAACTAGGGCTCGATCACGGAGATTGGCCTGATCGAATAATACTACATCTAAGCGTTCAGGATTTCCAAATTGAGCATCGATATGATAGGTGTTATAACGTAAACCGGCTTGTAGCTTGGTCTTTGTGTTTAATTGAATATCCGAGTGTAAAAAAATTGCCGATGAGTTCCATGTTGCGTCAGGATATCTAGAAATACCTACTTCAGATTCTTTTTCATTTAAACGTTGCACAAATCCTTTCGAATTGACCTTGTTTTGCACCCATTCCACCCCATAGCTAAGTAATATTTTCTCGCTTAACCACTTGATGGCGTCAATATGGATTGAATTGGCCTGAACCAACTCTTCTTGCTGCTCGGTGAATACCTCTCCAAAGTTTCTACTCATTCTGCTTTCCCAAAAATCCTGCCGAGCCCCTTTGATGATTAATTGATCATAAACGGGTTTACCTACTCCTCCACTTAGCTTTAGTGATAACAGATGCATTTTCCAGCCCTGCGGGCCATAATCCCATCTTGCATATCGTGGTAATCCATCTCGCATTAGAAGATGACGGTCAAATCTTCCGTAATTCGAGGTTTCAGAAAACTGAAAAGTATACCGTATATCCATTCCATCTGTGGGTTGCCAACGAACTTTTTGCATTGTATTCCACTGATCATATCCTGAAGGAATTTGTAGTAATGGGTCGCTCTGCTGGACTATTTCATCAGGAACTCGACCATCAATAAGTGGCTCATCAGTACTTTGCCAATCATGTGCAGTATAGCTTTTCACGTAATAATTTTTCACATAATCATCCGGACCATTCGATCCTTGCCTAAGATGGTCGTACTGCCATCGACTTATACTTCCAAGCCACGCCCATTTATTCCAACCTAATTGTAGATCCAGGTGTCCGGTACGTTCATTATTTGCCGTTGTCCCCCGAATGTCCGCTTTCCCACTAGCAATCGGGTTAAATACCTTTCTTAAACTATCCAATGCAAATTCTGGAGTTAAGGTCTCAAAACTCATTACCCCCCCAATAGCATCGCTTCCATACATCACCGAACTAGGGCCAAATAATATTTCCGTGCGTTGCATTGAAAAAGGATCTAGATTAATGACATTCTGTATGTTACCGCTTCTAAAAATAGCCGTATTCATACGGATTCCATCTACACTGTAGAGCAAACGGTTGGTTGCAAAGCCGCGAATCATTGGACTTCCGCCACCTTGTTGACTTTTTTGAATAAAGACTTTCCCGCTGAGCCCGAGTGCATCTGCCATCGTTTGAGGCTGACGACGCTGAATGACTTCCGGCTCAATAACTGAAATAGCCTGCGAAACGGAGGTGTAATTCTGTCTCCATCTAGTAGCCGAAACTACCACATTTTCAAGCTGAAAGGTTTCAGGCACCATATATAAGGTATCGTTCAGTGCCCGTAAGTCCTGGTAACTCACTACTCTTTTTCGATATCCTAAAGCTTGAATTTCAATCTGTTCTTGACCCTTAAAACGGTCTATCCGGACTTGCCCTTTCGTATTCGTTATTTCTGATATAGCTGCTTTTTTACTCCAAAAACTTACTCCAATTACCGGAGATGCATCCTCTGCATCCAACACCAATAACACAACGGGTTCATTATCTTGGGGCATAGGTCGTGCAGCGTACATAGCGGTACTTAGCACTAGACCTGCAATGAGTGTCAAAAAGGATATAGACCGAATAGAAATTGGGCTGAAAATGTGAGATATGATGGATGGATGGATCATTATCTCGGAATATAACAGTTATAACAGCGAAGAAGAGTAGAGAATTAATTTTTTACTTTCCCTAACAAATAGTCTTTACGAAGGGGTTCGTGTAATCGCTCAATAGCATAACGAAGCATGGTTCTAGGCATGTGAGTATAGTGTTGATTGAGAAATTCTAACAATACTTCTTCTTCCATTTTACCCACTTCACGGAGCATCCAGCCAACTGCCTTATGAATAAGATCGTGAGGATGGGTTAATAATTGACCGGCCATCCAAAGGGTGCTAGAATAATCGCCCCGTTTGATAAACCGGTACGTACTCACCACCGCAATACGTACTTCCCACAAATCCTGCGATCCCACCCAATCCATAAGTACACTTCGATCTCTATCCCAAAACCAATCTCCCAAGACTTTATGAGCCGAGGTATCCACCAAGTCCCAATTATTAATAAAAGCTCGGTATTCTATGTACCATGCTACCCACTGCTCTCTTTCCTTTTCAGTCTTTGCTTTTTCATACCAATAAGTCAAAATAAAAAGAGCTGTTAGGCGCACTTCATGTACAGGATGCTGAATAAGTGTGGGCCACTGATCTTTTGATAGATCCTTCCATACATCCTTAGCTATCGCGCGTTGATTCGGCACTCGGATTCCCCAAAAAACATCTCCCTCTCCATACTGCCCTTTTCCTGTCTTAAAAAAACCTTGCATACGTTCTGCATGCTCTTCACTTGCTTGTTGCTTTAAGAGTGCTATTACATGTTCAGCAGAAATCATGGTGGGGGATTAGGTTGGATCTTTGATTTACTTACTTTTCGTTCAACTATACTATTCAAGCTGAAACAAAATAGCAACCTTTATCGCCCGAACACCGACTTATCTTGTGTTAGGGAGTTAGGCCCAACCAAATATTCGAACTGTTTTCCGGCGTTTCTAACAGCAGCTTAATCCAGTTTTTATCCTGAAACTCAAACCCAATTAGTGCCAAAGAATCAGGAACATTCCATTCATATTGCTCATTAGATAAATTTATCTCTGCAATGAATACATACTCATCTTTCCCCCCCCGAGAAAACTCATCTGAAATACTATATGATAGCGTTCCCATTACATTGTCCCTCATTCCATAATACTCCCACTCGATGAGTTGAACATTTTCTTGTTCACTCTCTCGGGTTGATAGGTGTGAGGTTAGCACGGGACCAATAAATGGAATGCCATCTAACTCTGAGCGTTGAGTATCAGGCATATCTAAGCCTAATTGATATACAACGGAGGGGTAAAGATCGACATGTTTTAGGTGAGCTGAATCAAAATGGGTATTTAGATTTGTAGCCTGTACCGCAAACCATACTTCCCGTTCCCGTTCACTTTGACCACCATGTCCAAAACCATTAGGTAGACTTCGGCCATGATCCGTTGTCACAGCTACGAACCAATCTTCATTATGTTGCTCCTGTCGTTGTAAAACGGCATCATAGATGAGCCCAACTAAAGAATCGGCATATGTAATCGATGCACGATGTCGTTCGTCTTCGCCGTACACATGGCCGGTATCATCGGTATACCATAAATACACCCATGAAAAGTCAGGGCCTTCTGTTAAAATGACTTCAGCAGCCTCAGTAGCTACGCGTGTATCCACTTTCTGAACCCATCCAGAATCTTGAGGAAATTCCTCTACATTTAGATCATAGCCGTCTCGTATAATATCTATTTCTACTCCACCAGCCTTTTCTAGTCCTTCCCCAATAAGCTTCGTTCTATTATCGGTCCAAGATGAAAAAAGGGCCGTAGTTAATTCCGGGGATTGCTCATGAATCAGACGGAACAAAGAATAATAGTGATAATTCGGTGCATTAATACCGTTTGTATATACATTATGTTTGTTTGCCCAAGTACCTGTTAGCACGTTATTGTACCCTATTGCTGAGGCCGTTGGAGACTCCGAATACCCATCTGCTATGCCTCCCGTCATTGCCGTATTGAACCCACCCATGGCTGAAATAGCATCTATATTAGGTGTAGGAGTAGACTGTAACACATCCGTCGATATCCCATCAACTATGATATAGATGGCTTTTGGAGTAGCGGTATCCTTTTCATCTTCTAACAGATTGCAGTGTAAAGTAGTGATAGCTAGTAATACAAAAATAGGTATACGATTCATAATCATGACGTTGATTTATAGTCTAAAATACAGTAAAAGAAAACCCCACCTTCACATGGGATTTTCACAAACAGATAGTCTTATTTAATTCTGTGTCTTTCTCTCATGAACTAATGAGGTCATCATTATTACCACCCAAAGGATTGGGTTAAATTCGTATTTAGTTGTATTTCAGTGAAAGGAATAGGTCGATAATAATCTTTGGGCGCTTCGAATGTTCCATTTGAATCTCTAGCCAAAACTGCGCCTGAAGTACCATTTTCTAAGAATACACTCGCCGTGCTGCCATATGGCCCTGCACGATAGTATATGAGTTGTTTACCAAGTGCATTTACTTCACGGTTATCAGAGATTGGAATGGTTTCAGTTTCCCCAATTAACTTGATATCTGGAATTCCGTCGCCCGTCACATCATGGTTCCCTAATCCACTGAAATAAGGCCCCTTAGGAAGGGTTTCAAACAACTGTCCAGCCCCATATCGTAGTACATCTTCATACCGATGATCCTCGTTAAACAACTCTACGCGGCGTTCGCGACGGATTTCAAGAAGTACTACGTTTGCAACATTCGGGTAACGTGCCTGTAACATAGGATCTGCTGCTGTGCCCATCGTTAAATGAGGCATACCTACTCGATCGCGTAATTTATTCACGGTGGCATCCAAAACCCCTTGGCTAATGCTGCCCAACTCGGCCATTGCTTCGGCATAAATCAGAAGTACTTCAGCATATCGTAAGACAGGGACGTCTAAAGATTCTTGAGTAGTTGCTTCCGCCGAATTTACAAACCACTTTATGGTATGATACCCAGTAAAGTTTCTGTTGAATTCCTGAATATATTCTGTACCATTTTCACCCTGTGCATAGGTACCTGAGTTATTAATAATCCAACCTGGATACGCAAAACTTTGGAAGAGTCGTGGATCTCTGTTTGTAAATTCCTCCACAAAAGAATGGGTATCATAGTTAGGTTGGGCAGAATAAAAGCTACCATCACTCATAAGGTAAGATTGAACCATCGCCTTAGTGTGAGACTGTTCGTACTGCCCAAAACCGGCACCCCACCAGCCAGAATTACGATTGCCAGAAATGCTTCTATTTAATAGTATCACCTCTGGGTTCCCTTGTAAATCCGTTGATGTAAATAAAGCGCCGTACGCATCAGCAGAACCACTAGTAAAAATGTCATAGCGCCCTGTGTCCATAACATGCTTGGCTTGGTCACGAGCAATCTGTAGATACGTATCAGCCGTACTAGTTAAGTTCAGATAGCTATGATACTTTCTGAATGTTCCCTCAAACAATGCATACCGAGCCATATAAGTACGTACTACGTCATTTTTGACAGCTCCTGTTGACGCTGTTTCGCGAACATGTTCCGCGGCAAAAGTCAAATCTTCAAAGATTTTGTCTACCACAAATTCACGACTATCCACGGCTTTATATAGATCTTGATCGTCCGTACCAAGTACTTTATCGTACCAAGGCACATTGCCAAATCGTTGAATTTTATCCATATAAAAACGAGCTCTATGGAAACGAGCAACCCCTTCAAAGTGATCTAACGTTTCTTGAGGGACATCTGCTTTTTCGAAGTTTTCAAGAAAATAGTTGATGTTTCTCAACTTTGACCAACTCCAACCCCCATTAAAGTCTTGGGCAGTAAGATCAAATACCATCACATTCCGTAACTCGGAAGACCCTGAAGTAGTAGCATCATCGGATTGTTCATGGTTAAGATCCATGACATTTGGCCAATCAATCATAGAATTGACGTACATCTGCAGATCTTCAGCAGAGTTGAAGAAATTTTCTCGCCCAATTTCTGTTTTGGGTTCCACATTCAATAAGCTGTCGTCGCACTGCATAATCAGGAGTGCAACGAGAACAAGGATATTTGCTTTATATAGTGATTTCATAATTATTGAAATTGAATCTTAAATTAAAATTGAACGTTTATGCCAAGCGAATAGCGACGCTGGAAAGGATATACGTAGCCTCGGCCATTATTTGTAACGGCTTCAGGGTCAACTATATCAGATATCTCAGACCATTCCATAAGGTTTTCTCCACTCAAATATACGCGTACTTGAGAAAGGCCTAATGACTGGATTATTTCACCTGGCAAGCGATACCCAATGGTTAAATTCTTCCACCGTAGATAGGAAGCATCTAGCAGATATTTGTCATTAGGTGTACTGCCCGCTCCATAGGTATTTACATCCATATTCCAGGCTTGAAGTACTGGATAACGGCTATCTGTATTGGCATTAGCAAGCCCCATATCAATATATTTTTGTGAATGCTGAGACATTGCTTCAGGGCTATCATCTGCCGCGCGGTAGTAATCTAGTAAATGAGTAAACCCACCGTTATACGGCTGCTGGTGGAATCCCCAGAATACGTAGTGAAATGGGTAATAATCTCTCTTTCCTATACCTTGGAAAAATGTTTGTACATCAAAACCCTTATAGTTGAAGTCAAGATTTATCCCAAATCTATATCGAGCCTCTGAGTTCCCTATTACCTTCATATCACCTGGGTCAGCTACGGTTGTACCTTTGGTGATAACGCCATCACCATTTATGTCGGCAAATTTAATCGAACCAACGGTAGTAGGTATAGCTCCCCATGGAACCATTGAGCTCTGATCCGGAGAATTTGTTATTTCTTCTTCACTTTCAAAGAAACCATCAACGGTCAAACCCCAAATCTCCCCAATCTGTGCACCTACATAGTATTGGTTTAAATTTTGATTTGGGTTGTCGAATGAAGTTATTTCTGATTGAGCATCAGCAAGAGTTAATCGAGCCCCAAATGATAAGCGGTCATTTAAAAAGTTTACGTTATCACGGTAATTGACTGCTACTTCCCAACCTTTGGTACGTAAATCAGCCGCGTTTTCATTAGGCTCGGAAGTTCCTAATACCGATGGTAGTTCTTTACCTAGAGTAAGCATTCCCTCGGTATCTCTAGTATAGAGATCCAGATTAAATTGAAGTTTACTTTCAAGCAGCTCTATATCTAGACCAATGTTTTGAGATGTAACTTCTTCCCAAGTGTAGTTAGAAGAAACCATACCCGGTGCGGAGATAGAAAGGGGGCGGTTATTATCAACCAGATAACCATTATTATAGGTGCTCATGCTTGGGATGTACCCAAAATCAGATACTGATTGGTTCCCCAAAGTTCCATAGGATGCGCGTAATTTGAATACATTAATGGCATCAACGTTAAAGAAACTCTCTTGATCTAACCTCCATCCCAATGAAGCGGAAGGAAAGAAACCAAAGCGATCATTTTCGGGGAATCTAGAGGATCCATCGTAGCGGCCGTTAAACTCAACAATATACTTATCCTTGAAAATGTAGTTTAATCGACCAAACACTCCCTGTACAGCCCATCCTGTGTATGAATCGCTGGTATTGGTACTACCCAAAGCCAATGAAATAGAGGGGAGGGAAGAAGAAATCACATCCGTGATAGAGGTATTTACTCTATAAAAATCATATGATTCTTGATTATAACCAATTATACCCGAGAACTGATGATTCTGGAACTGCTTATTTAATGAAGCGTATAGGTTCAGTACCTGGTAATCATAATCCATTCGGTATCGGTATACAGCCGTATTCCCTAGCTCACGAACATCATTAGGGCCGTATCCAATGCGATATTTTTTGTAATCCCAATCATAATTTCGCTTTTCGCTTCGGAATGTATAATCAGCATTAAGTGATAGTAAAGACGGAATAATATCGGATCGTAAGGTAAAAGTCGTTTGGAACTTATTGTACTCATCTACAAAATCCCCGCCTTCTGTTAACTGTGCGGCTAATTGACCGGCCGCTGAATTCGCCCAAGTTCCATCTGGATTTTTATGCCATGAAGTTGGAGCCAATAAATAGAATGACTGCATGGAAGAACTCTCACCGCTTAGATAGGATGGGGCGTTACGGGAAGATTGAGTCATTTGAGTTAAATTGGTTATGTTGAAAAACTGATTTAACCGGTACTCAACATTTGAACGGATACCTAAACGCTCGAAGTTATCATCATCGATTTGAAGTGCCCCATCTTGGTTGTCCATCGACCCAGATAAGTAATAATTCGTATTTGCTGTTGATCCACTAAGGCTCAACGTATTGTTAGACGACATTCCGTAGTCGGATAGGAAATACTCCGACCAGTCCCTATTTCCCATGTACTGCCACTGAGAAGTATTACTAGGATTGACTCTTACTGCGTCAGTACTGCTAGGATTATCGGATCGATCTCTTGCCCAGGCATACATGTCATCGGAATAATTAATATAGTCCCAAGGAGTAGCATCACTTGAATTTTCCTGCCATCTCATGTAAACATAAGGATCTGTTACCTTTTCAGGAATGACCGTTGGGGTATCCCAACTTGTGCGATGAGTATAATTCACATTCATTTGTTCGCCACCACCACGCTTAGTTTCAATAAGTAACACCCCAAACGCCGCTCTAGCTCCGTAAATAGCAGCAGATGAAGCATCCTTTAGAACCGATATACTACTCACATCTTGTGCGTCTAGAAGGTTTAAATCGCGTGCTTCGGCAGGAATTCCATCAATTAGTATCAGCGGAGAGCCTCCATTGATAGAAGTATACCCACGGATGTTAATGATTGGCTCGGTTCCTGGGGCACCGGCCGTATAATCAATATTTAAATTAGGGATAAGCCCTTGAAGCCCTTGAGTAACATTTGAGATAGACCTTAGTTCTAAGGCCTCCATATCTACTTCATCTACAGCGCCTGAAAGATTAGCTCTTTTTTGTGTACCAAAACCGACTACTACCGCTTCTTCCAATAAAAGCACATCGGGTTCAAGCACGACATTCATCGTTTGACCCTGAATGGTTTGCTCTTTGGAAATGTAACCAATGTACGAAAATTTAAGTGCTGTAAAACCAGCTGGGACATCCAAATTAAAACGTCCCATGGCGTCGGTTTGAGTTCCAATAACCACGCCACTCTCGGTCTCTGATCCTACAACAACAATGCTTACTCCAGCAAGTGGCTCGGAAGTAACAGCGTCAGAAACAGACCCTGATATAGTTTGCGATTGGGCGAAAACACTAAATGAACAGCTCGCTAGAAGAGCTATAGCAAAGCATATTCCGTATAAACTGCGTAATTTTTTCATGAATAGTACATTTGTATTAAAGTTTAAGACTATACAAACTATTCACTATGTATTAACAATTTGTTACGCTATTATTTCAATTAGATTACCCAAAGCAATTAAGTTTATAGTCGTTTAATACTTGTTTAACAATCCAGTAACAAAAGCACTACTCTTTTGTTAGTAACCGCTGAGATTCCAGGTGAAAGACTGAGTAGGAGAAGCCAATACTCCATCCTTTCTAAGACTTTCAATCCCATCTCCTTCACTCTTGGGAAATCGTAACTGACTCAACTGAATAAATACTTCATAAATATTTCGTTCACTGCCAGACTGTTGATAGACTTCTCCACCAATAGCCACGACTGGAGTAGGGGTGGCGGAGAAGCTTCCATCGACCCGTTGAAACACGGAATACTTGAACTTTTTTACCTCAACCTGTTCTATAACCCATAAGCTGTCAGATTCAGAGAGTCCAAATTCGTCTATCATGGATTCCCATTGTTCAAAATAAAACCAATCTCTTGCACCAACAGCAGAAAAGGCTTTTTCGTATACCAAATTCAATTTGTCCTGCAGACCTAAACCCGCCTTAGCTACAGAAATTGCATCAATATTAACTTCTGCTGATTGATCCAGAAAAAGAGTTAACTCCGCCTCTGGAAATCGAATCCGAGTGTCTTGAAGCTTCTCATCCCGCAACAAATTGGGTAGTTGTTCAGGGTAGAGCTGATTGTTTTCTTTTCTAATCACTTGCCCAATCAAATAGGGGGCTCGTTCCGGATTCAATCCCTGAACTCGAAACATTCCATCGGTGTCAATTTCCAGGACTTGTCGGCTTTCATACGAGCCTAACTGCCCGGCAACAATAGAGTCCAAATCGGCCATGAATAAATCATAGGCTTGAGTCAGTGTGGTTGAGGTATCGGTACGATGTTTATCTCTAAATCCCCAAAAATCTGAAAAGGTAGCGCCAAATGTGATGACCAAAACCAAGAGGATAAATGTGATACCGATGGCCCAGTTTCGAATTGTTTTATGAAGCGGCGACTGAGCTACGCGCTTTGGTGGTGTGTTCCCTAAATCATTCATTTTATTCTAGCTAAAATGAAGATGTAACGTGGTTTAAACGAAGTTTATTGCTCTTCTAACCGGTATCCTGCTTTAGCTACGGCTTCCTGAATCTGCTCAGCGCTTAGTTCATCGCTTTCAACAGTTAGAATTTTTTGTGGGTGTTCAATATCCACTTGCCATTTTGCAAGCCCTTCTAGCTCATCTAAAAATGGTTTAACTTTGGATACGCATCCATTACAGGCTATGTTTGATGTAAATGTTAAAACCTTCATAGATCTACAGGTTAGGTTTAAAGTGGTTTGGTTTTTAATCGAAGACTGTTGGTCACAACAGATACTGAGCTAAAGGCCATAGCAGCACCTGCTATCATCGGATCCAATAAAAACCCATTGAATGGGTATAGTACCCCTGCAGCAATGGGGATTCCGATGATGTTATAAATAAATGCCCAAAAAAGGTTCTGCCGAATTCCCCGAACGGTATCATGAGAAAGCGTAAATGCCTTAGCTAGTAATCCAGGATCGGAGGAAATCAGCGTCACTTTTGCCACATCCATAGCAATATCTGAACCTTGTCCCATAGCCACACTCACATCGGCAGCGGCTAGCGCTTCGGAATCATTGATCCCATCACCCACCATAGCAACGATGCAACCTTGTGCTTGAAGCGCTCGTATTTTGTCCGCTTTTTGCTCGGGTAACATCTGAGCCCAGACCTCTTCAATTCCAAGTTCCTTCGCAACTGCTTCGGCCGTTTTAGAACTATCACCAGATAGCATAATGACCCGCAAGCCCTGACGGCCTAATGCATCAATACCACCTTTAGCCGTGGGTTTTAGTGGATCGGCTAGGGCAAATAAGGCACGCAATTCTTCATTCATTATAAAACCAATGACCGTTTTAGCTTGACCTTCCCACTGCCTAAACTGATCCTCTTGGGAGGAGAGTACTTCGGCATTCCACTGATTTTTATACCGATCACGCAAATAAGAAATACTACCCAATGTATAACTATTGCCCTCTTGATCTTCTGCTTCTACTCCCTTCCCTGTCATGCTTTCAAACCGAGTTAAGACAATTTTATCTTCACTGCTATTATAATCGGACTGGTAATGCGCTAAAAAAGCTTCCGATAGGGGGTGTTCTGATTGATGTTCAATAGCCCAAATTATTGCAGCTACACTCGATTGTTCTTTTTCTAACCCATCTAAAAACCACTTTTCATCCGTTAAGGCTGGCCGGCCTTGGGTAAGCGTTCCCGTCTTGTCCAACACCACCGTATCCACCTTATGCGCAAGCTCCAGACTTTGGGCATCTTTAATCAATATCTGATGCTCCGCGCCCTTACCAATTCCCACCATGATCGCTGTAGGTGTGGCTAACCCAAGTGCACACGGGCAGGCAATAACCAACACCGCAACCGCCGCTAAAATAGCCTGGGTGATCATTTCTTGCCCACCGACTACCATCCATACGACCATACTCAGCACAGCAATTCCCAAAACAAAAGGTACAAATACTCCTGCAATCCGATCTACCAATTTCTGAACAGGAGCTTTACTTCCTTGCGCCTGCTGGACACGGGAAATAATTTGCGATAAATACGTTTGCTTACCAACCTTTTCAGCTATAAAATAAAAACTTCCTTTCTGGTTGATGGTACCAGCGTAGACCCGTTCTCCCTTCTTTTTTAACACCCCTATAGGCTCACCCGTAATCATACTCTCATCAACATACGATTCCCCAAAAATGACTTGCCCATCTACGGGTACATGTTCTCCCGGTCGGACGATGATAATTTGTCCCTCTTTCACCCATTTTAATGGCATTACTTGCTCTTCACCTTGCTGCACGTCAAAATTATCGGATAGTGACGAACGATCAGCACTATCCTTAGCCATCCATATGTGTACATTTTTAGGCTGAAGCCCCATGAGTTTTTTTAGGGCAGTAGATGTATTGGATTTAGCACGTTCTTCGAGCCATTTACCTAGCGATACAAAGGCGATAATGACAACGGCGGCTTCATAATATACATGGACCTCATACCCTCTGGATAAGAGCACTTGAGGAAATAAGGTGTTAAAAAGACTAAATAAGAAGGCTATTCCCGTACTTAGAGCCACCAAGGTGTCCATGTTGGATTGGCCATGTCTAGCTTGTTTCCATGCGTTCACATAAAAATGGCGCCCAAAATAAAACAACACCGGAAGTGATAACACCAAAGAAATCCATCGCCCGGGTGTCCAATCCATAAAACCCATACCAATAATAATTACGGGTATACTTAATAAAATAGACGCAATCGTCCGGGTTTTAACTTGATAATAGTACTCTTCATGGGCTTTTTTTTGGGCCTCCGCAAGCTCATCACCGGATTCATCATCGGACCAAAGAAGCCCATATCCCACCTTTTTTAGGGCTTCATGGAGATCTTCTGGTGATAAACTTTCCTCGTATTCTACCCATACCAGCTCGGTGGCAAAATTAACCTCTGCTTGCTGAACCCCCTTTGTGTGCGATAAAATACTCTCGACGCTGGAGGCACAAGCGGCGCAGCTCATACCAGTTACAGGGAATGCTTCGTTGACCATACCCTGTAAGGTACGAATCTACTTAATCATTATTTATAGGCATAACCGGGTTTTCAAACTCTTCTAAAATGTCGGTGTACTCACCATTCCAAATCTTTTGAAGACGTGTAAGATGCACATCCGTTTTTACTGCTAAGTCTTCATAGACAGCATACTGTTGAGCCGTAGGTCGCCCGTAACCGGTAGCAACCGTACTTTTGAGCGCCGCTAACTTGTTATTCAAGCGTATAGGAAAGTTTAAAACATCCTGCGTAGCCTCCGCCTTGGTTTGGACCAATGCCTCCTCTATTTCCGTCATAGCTTTCATCATCGCTTGTGCACGCTCACGAAGGGCCTTAGATGATTCATCTACTCCTAAGCTCCCCATTTGTTCGCGGAGTTCTTCCCGAACCGATCGAATCTTATTGATTGCTTTGTGAGTAGAATCTAACTTAGCATTTATGGTTTGTACTAGCTCGAACTGTTTCACCAGATCCTCCTGTGAAATTTGCTCTAACCGTGGATCTTTTTTGACCTCAAACTCTTTTTCACCCACTAGTTCATCGCCTACATACATACGTACCGTATAGGTCCCGGGTACCGCACGAGGACCAGCGGTTGAACCCGCCCAGAGAATTTGACGTCCATTAATATTGGTTACTCCTGGGTAATCTAGTCCCCAAGCATAGGATTGTAAACCAGCTTTATCGCTGAGTGATCCTCTTGGTGCTTGCTCTTCATCTTCATGAAACAACGCTGATTCTCTTACAGGTCGTCCACGCCAGTCTTCTTTGCTAGAATAGCTTTGTACAACCTGATCACGCATATCCACAAATTCTAATTTAATTTCTTGATCCTCATCTTCCGCTAGATAATAATAGACCACTGCCCCACCTTGTGGGTTTTGACCAGCGGTGGCACTAGAACCCCACGATCGTCCCCCAAATAAATAAGGGTCCTCGGGATCGAATAGATGATGGCTTTTGGCTAATACATCATCCTGAAGTTGATGTAATACAGGAAGGTCATCCAGAATCCAAAAAGATCGTCCTTGTGTGGCTACAATCAAGTCCTTGTCGCGTTTATGAACGGCTAGGTCGGTAATTGGTACCGCTGGTAAGTTTAGTTGTAATGGTTGCCACTGTTTTCCGTCATCAAATGATACATAAAGCCCCGTTTCGGTTCCGGCGTACAATAACCCAGCTCTGTTGGGATCTTCCCTGATCGCCCTTGTGAAATCCATTGGTGGTATGCCTGTGATAATTTTTGTCCATGACTCTCCGTAATTAGTGGTCTTATATAACATGGGGCTAAAATCACCAAATTTATACCTGGTAGCAGCTATATAGGCTGTCCCAGCGGCATGATGGGAAGCGTCAATGATACTTATCATGGCCTCAGGCATGTCTTTGGGTGTTACATTAACCCATGACTGACCATTATTCCGGCTAATGTGAACAAGCCCATCATCCGCTCCCGCCCAGAGTAACCCGGGCTCAATGGGAGATTCAACAAAAGAAAAAATCGTGTTATAGTACTCAACTGAGGTATCGTCTTTGGTAATTGGCCCACCTGATTCATCTTGCTTGGTAGTGTCGTTTCGAGTCAAGTCTGGGCTAATCGTCTCCCAACTCATCCCCTCATCAGTAGAACGATGCACATGTTGAGAAGTGGCATATAATACATCGGGATTGTGGGGTGAAATCACGATAGGGAAGGTCCACTGAAATCGGTATTTAGCATCTTTGGCACCTGCCCCCATAGGATTGTCTGGCCAAACATCGATGCGATCACTAAGTCCTAATTCCGAATCATACTTGTTAAGATACCCACCATAACTACCACCAAAGGTCACATTAGGATTGTCTGGATCCGGCGCAATGTATCCACTCTCTCCACCGGCCACTGGCCACCAATCTCGCTCGCCAATACTACCGCCACTGGTCCTAGAACGTATGGCAAAGGTACTGTTATCTTGCTGAGCTCCATAAATCATATAGGGAAACTGATTATCCGTTGCCACTTGATATATTTGGGCGGAGGCTGAAGTATAGTAAGATGACCATCCTTCACCACCATTATAACTGACCTGTCCACCCCCATCATTTGCAACAACCATACGTTGTGGATCATTTGTGGCAATCCATAGATCATGATGATCGGCATGAGGAGTCCCTATCCTGTCAAAATTTGCGCCCCCATCTTTGGACTTCCAAAAACCCACGTTTAATACATAGACTACATCTTCATTCCCTGGATCAGCTACTACCTTAGAATAATACCATGCTCTTTGACGTAGGTTTCGATCCGCGCTAACCCTACGCCAAGTATCGCCTCCATCTTCAGATCTAAATAAGCCGCCACCCGTTGCATTTTCTACAATGGCAAAAACCCGATTTGAATTTACAGGCGATACAGACACCCCAATTTTACCTATTAAGCCCTTTGGCATGCCAGGATTTTGAGTGATTTCCGTCCAACTTTCACCACCGTCGACACTTTTATATAAGCCACTTCCTTCACCCCCTGAACTCATCTCCCATGGGCTTCGATAGGCCTCCCACATGGCTGCAAATAGTATTCTAGGGTTATTCGGGTCAACAGCAATATCAACCGCTCCGGTTTTAGCATCTTTGAACAGTACCTGGTTCCAGGTTTTTCCACCATCGGTGGTTTTGTACACACCACGCTGTGAAGATTCAACCGGACCAAATAATTTACCCATAGCCGCTACCCATGCTACTTCAGGATTTTCTGGATGAATTTCAATGTCACCAATGAAACGTGTTTCACCTAAGCCTAACCATGTCCATGTTTTACCGGCATCCGTGGATCGATACATTCCATCCCCAGCGCTCATGTTTCCACGAATGTCTGTTTCCCCCATACCTACATAAATGACATTAGGATCTGAATCGGCTACATCAATTGCTCCTACTGAGCCTGTTTTAAAAAAGCCATCGGAGATATTGTACCAAGTCGCACCTCCATCGGTTGTTTTATAAACCCCACCGCCAGTAAATCCGGTATAGTAGATATAAGGCTGGTCATCATGGCCAGCAACTGCCACCGAGCGTCCTCCTCTGAATGGCCCAATATTTCTGTAGTTTAGTCCCTTCGGTATATTTGGGTCAACATTGGGATTTTCTATCTCTTGACCATGCCCAAAGATTACCTCAGACTCAGTAGAAGATCGGGAGCGGCTTTGGGCTTCGGCGTCCATAAGCGGGAACAACAACATCAACAAGATAAAAATAGTCGTTAGATGGGCTTGAGCGCCATTTTTTTGACCTAAATAAGGCATAAAGACTCCGTTTAAAGAACTCATAGTCACGTAATTATTTCGTTAGCGGGTTTGTTGTGGTAAGTACCGAAACCCTAGGCATATATGCAATGCCTAATCCTGAATAAACCAAGCCTTAGATTGGAGTTGATTGGATAGGGTAGGGTACCAACGAACCGCTGGGCTAAAGGTGGTAGGGAACGGTTTTGCCGAAACGGTTTCACCCATCATGTCTGAAATCGCTGCTTCGAGTAATGGGTCGGTTGGATCGCCCAATGGTTTTGGAGACAGGATGTTTTCGGAAGCGCCTACTTGCGCCTCTAGACCGTCTATAAAGTCCGATTCTTGATTTGCGTTTAAGTACTTTAAAGTCACCGGTAAGATTGCATAGTACACCGGAGGGCTTTGAAAGGTGCCCGTGATTACAAAGGAACCATAGTATTTTCCCAAGGTATTAGACCCTACGGTAATTACCTCCATATAGGGCTTTAGTCCATGTATAAGGAGTTCACTAGCCGAAGCGGTTTGGTTGGTTGTGAGCACATAAATCCGTTCTAACCCCATACTGACCGGGCCTTCCTGAAAGCGTAAAAATAGGTTCTCTGAATCTACTTCGTCAGTACTTTGATAGAAGTTTTCTAAAAGAGAGTTGTATTCAAATTCAACGAAAATATCTTTGTTTTGTACCGTTTCTAAGGGGACTAATGCGTTGGCAAACTGCGATGCTGCCGTAATTCTTCCCCCTGGGTTATATCGCAAATCTATGACCAATTCGTCAATTTGTTGGGCCTTGAGCTCGGCCAACCGCTCATTGAGCCCGTTTATAAATAAATTAGCTGTACCATCGATAAACTGTGCATAAAAAAGATACCCAATGCGTTTTCCCCCCGTTTCAATAACTTTGGTGGTAATCACTGGGTCTAATTGTAATATTTCCTTTCGTACACTAATTACGCTGTCTAGATCGGTGATATTCGCCTGCTGAGTTTCTTCGTCTAAAGAATAACTCCCCAATCCGTAGGTCACTGTTCCATTTATTTGTAGTAATTCTTGGTAATTAGCGGAGTTCAGGGTCTGCCCGTTCACACTCAAAATAATATCGCCGCGTTCTAAGCCGGCTAGCTGAGCTGGTGAGTCCGGATACACATATTTTACCACCATAAATAATTGATCTTGATCACTAAATGACAAGATAGCTGGGCTAAATCCCGATGAATATTGACTTCCACTTAGTTCATTGAGCAGGGTTTCTGCATCGTCCGTCATATAGGAAAACTCATCTGTTGTATACAGGATTTCCTCAAAAAACTGTTCCGGTGGTAAATTGCCGGGCGCCATACGAGGAATCACAAAGTTCCAATAATAATAATTCGACATTTGATTCCGAATCCAAGAATTCACTTCCAGATACTCACTGCCCACACCTGTTGGATCATCGCTACATTGAGTGAAGAAACCTAGACTAACGAATAGTCCAAAACAAAAGAGTAGAAGTCTTTTCATGGGTTGTTTGTGTACTTTCTGGATGATGAGATTTTACTAACTAAATACGAATCGAAAGGTAATGGTTCCCCACTGTGGTTGTTGAGGGACACCGCTGGGTAAACGGGAAAAACGCCAAGATCGCAGAGTTCTGAGCACCTCTGTTTCTAACTCTGCATTCATTTTTCGAAGTGGGATAATTCGGCCAACTGTTCCGTTTGGACGCACTTCGAAGCGTACCGTTATAACCGCCTCAGCATTGGCCACATTCGTGGGTAATGGCTGTGCCATAGGTGCGCGCTCAATATCTCCTTCCCATTTTAGTTCATACGGAGCCGTTTCATCGGAATCTGTCCCAGTACCCTGATCGGAATCGGTTGCACCTCTATTGCCATCTGGGTCGCCACTTTCCTCCGCTCCTTCGCTTTGATCTTCGTCCATTTGAGCTTGAGGCGGAATCTCGATTTCTTCTTCTGCCACTTCTGAAGCATTCTGTGAGGGATCCAAGACCTCTGTTTCAGGGGTTTGAACTGCCTCTTCGATGACCTCTTCGATCTCATCAGGCAAGTCTACTGGCTTGGTGTTTTCAAGAGCAGGTGTTTCCGGGGTGCTTTCAGGCTCGGGTGCATCTTCCACCGGTTCTTCGGTCGGGGTTTCCGAAGGGTTTTGGCGGGTAGCAACTTGCTCGTTTTGTTGCTCTGAAAACTCAGAAAGTTGGCCTGACTGAAATTCTCCAAATTCAACTTCAATAAAGGATGGGCGCATTCCCTCATCCATATCTATGCTGTACCAGATAGAAAAAAGAAGTAAAAGCAACGCAGTAATACTGCTGACCGCTAGCCCTCTACGTTCATCGATATTTAGAGAATCGGATTGCATCTAATACGAACTTTGTTCGGTTGCCATCACCAGCTTTAATTGTAAGGCTTTTCCAATATTCAATACCCGTACCGCATCATCGACTTTTGCATCTTTGTCGGCCCTCAGGACGATCATTCCTTCAGGCTTAGTATTGCGCGATTCACGAATAGCTAAAGCTAATTCACCCTGAGCTGTCAAATTACCATCAACATAAAATTGCCCGTCTTTGGTGATTGCGACAGATATATAATCCTGCTGGGTGACCGATGATGTTTCGGCTTTTGGGATATTAACCTGTATTCCAAAATTACTCACAAATGACGAAGTCAATAAAAAGAATATGAGTAATAGAAGTACAATATCGGTTAAGGACGACTGTGAAAACAGCGAAAGAGGGGCTAAGCGCTTGTCATCTCGACGAAAATTTCTAGCCATAATGTATGCTCTACTTTTTGGTGGCTGGGGTTTGTAGTAGGTCGATGAAATCAGCGGAGGCATTTTCGAGTTCAAAAATCGACCGATTTATTTTGCCCAATAAAAAATTATAGAAACCAAAGGCAATTAGACCAACCATAAGACCCGCAGCCGTCGTGATTAAAGCCTCCCAAATTCCTCCCGCTAATGCGCTAGGATTTACATTTCCCTGCAACGATTGGATATCCATAAAGGCTTCAATCATCCCTGTAACCGTACCTGTGAAACCCAATAGAGGAGCTACCCCAGCTATGGTCGCTAGCCAATTCATTTTCTTCTCTAAAAAGAATATCTCTTTCTTGCCTGCATTATCTATGGCATCTTCTATGTCGCGAATTGGTCGGCCCAATCGCTTGATCCCTGCCTTGATAATTCGAGCCAATGGCTTATCAAATGAATCACAATACTGCATCGCTTGATCCTGTTTACCGGACTTTAGCATGGATTCAATCGCTGCCAAAAAAGCGGCTGTGTCTGTCTTCGTTCTACCAAGTGCGCTCAAGCGTTCCGCAATCACGTAAATAGCTAAAAAGAACAAAATCAAAATTGGAATCATTAGCACACCGCCTTCAACCATCAAATCGAAAAAGCTTATGCTTTCAGGTTCCATCATGCTGGTTAATGAGTCCACCATCGCGCTATCTTGCATTTGGAAGGCAAGGGTTCTGGTTGATAAATTTGCAAATAGAGTCATAGGTAATGCCATTAGATTTTGGTAATAAAGTAATCCTCGATAATTTCTTTGGGAAGTTCCTTAGCCACTTCAAGGGCCTGTTCAACCGTCGAAAACTGCCCTATACTAACGCGCCACATTAACCCGAAGCGACTTGAATTAACGGGCGAAAGTAAACTTCGGTATCCAGCAGAGCGATATAGTTCATATTTTTCCATTGCACTCTGACGATTGGAAAGTGAAAAAAGCACCAAGGTGTATCCATCATTAGCTCTGGTATCGACCTCTCCCATAAGCCCGTATCGAGGTTGATCTGCCGGAATTTCCGCCACATTTTTAGCCATAATAGGTGCGCTCACTACTGAGTCGGTGTTTATTCTTGAAGCACTATTTTCTGGGCTTATTATAGAACTTTCTTCATTCATGACCATAGTACCTGAAGCCTCCCCCTCTAGGCCATTTTTCTCATTATCTAGTGCAGCAGAGGGTTGCTGTTCTTCACTAATTGAGTCTGAATCTATTGCCTCTGTTACATTCGATGGTTCCGTGCTAGAGTCCCCCACTAACATAGCAGGTTCGTCGAGTATAGGCTTTAGGTAAAATTGCCATCCCGCTATCATTGCAGCAATAAAAACAACCCCTATTCCTATATAAATTGGAGTAAGATTAGATTTTTTTGTTTTTTTAGGACTTCGTAATGAAGCGGTTCGTTTTGCTATTCGAGCCTTGGCTTCATCGTCGAGATCGGGTTCGGATTCTTGCTCTTCTTCGGGTTCGCGTTCAACATCGCCTTCGGATTCCTCCTCAGGCTCGGAATCCACTTCGACTTCGGTGTTGTCAACGGCTTCAGGTTCTTGTTCAGAATCAGGCTCTTTATCGATTACTGATTCTCGCTCTTCTTCGGGCTCGGATTCCTTCTCAGGTTCGCGTTCAACATCGACTTCGGGTTCCTCCTCGGGATCGGGATCCACTTCGACTTCGGATTCCTCTTCTTCCTCTATACCTACATTAAAATCATCGGATACAATAATAGGCTGCATACCCGCATACTTGTAATTAATTTCAATAGCGAAGGAGGGATCTAATTCTAGAGAAATCCCGTAAATATCTTTATTTAATGTTCCAAGGCCAGTTAGTTGAACTGAGTCGGTTTCGTTTAGCTCATTGTTTAGGTGAACAGAAAATCCACGTAATAATTCCTGTGATTCCTCCTCAGAAATAGACAATTCTCGCGCAACGTACTGTATAAAATCTAATTGCTTCATTCCCTTTCCCCTAATTCTTCAGGGCTAAACTGTACGGTATCTTTAGGAGGATGAGCAACCGTTCTCCCTTTTTCGTCACGGGAAAAGTGCTGCGGTTCATGAATTCGACTAAATGTTCCTATTCCTTCTAACAGAACCGATTCACCTACCAACAATCGCTCCTTAATGAGAGCTGAAATTTTTTCTATCTGATGTTCATCCATTCTAACTAATCCTAAAATTCATAGCTTATACCGCCAAACAAATGCAATGGCGCTTCCTGAAATCCCTGCCACCATTCATAACGCTGAGAAAGTAGGTTATTCAATCTAATGTATGCACCCAAGTGTTCATTAAATGAATAACGCAGATTAGAATGTACTAAAATAAAGCCATCTAATTGCTGAGAACCAATTGTTGTTCGAGGTCCTATAATCATCGTGTTGGCTCCAATTTGTAGCTTTGGGCTCATCGAATAGTGTACACTGCCTTCTATTCTGAATTTTTCTTCAAAGGGTATATCTTTTTTAGAGGTCAAGCGTGGACTTCTCAGACTAATTTCTGCCGCGCCTTGAATATCCCCACCTAACCATTCAACCGTGCTACCCAAATAAAATTTAGTCACCCTAGCATCGGCATAATTCAAATTATAAAATAAATCCTGCGTGTTCCCTGATAAATTGTCCGGATTAGTAATATCCAATTGCTCTCGCTGAGCATAACCAAAACGACTAATATGCTCCCACTGGAGTCCTGAATAGACTCTACTAGTTTGCATGAAATTCCAAAATACTTCTGCAGATACACCTATGTGATAGGAATGCTGTAGTCGGGTAGAAGGAGTTAAAAACCTATTGTATTCTTGCCATTCCAATAAAGTTGGGTTTTTCAGTTCGCCCGACAATGTAGCAACCCCACCTAACTGATCGTTATAATTATAACTAAGTGTGGCATCAGGCTCTATATAGATACCGCTGTTAATTGTATCGTCTGCATAAGCCAATGAGGTCTCCAGATCCACTGACCAAGTATAGTCAATCAACCGGGTATATCCACCCCCAGCCCGAATGAGGTACAGCGACCTTGCACTACCATCTAGCTTATTCGAATGCACATCTACGCCTGATTGAAGACTCCAATATTCACGAGCTTGTTGGCCTGGCCAGCTTCGGTTCATCTGGGCCTTAATAAATGAGGAAGATGCTTTATCCTGAATAGCCATAACGGCCGAATTTAATTCACTTTCAAAAAGACCCACTTGTACAGCATACCTATTTTTATGGAAGGTGTTTTTTTGTTCATCTAATCGAGCAGTCCACATTACACCCTGATTATCTTTCTTTGGAACTCCACCTAAAAGGTTTTGCATCTCATCGCTGAGAGAAAACATTCGATTAAAGTCATTATTTAGGCGTAATTGACTCGTTAGGTTTCTTGTATCCGATAGATTTTTCGAATAATTCACATCAACCCCTAGGTTTCTGTGTCCACTGGCATTATCGAGGTGTCCAGCTGATGACTGAAAATTAGTACCCACTCCAATTACACCATCTTTAATCGGTGAATAATAATTTACTCTAAGCTCAGGACTCACAAACCATCCCATTCCAAGCTGACTAGTACCTTTTGGGCGCCGTGGAGTTACCCATACTATTTTGGCCGGCTCCTCAGGTCTATCTAAAGCCGTCACCGATATTCCCGAAACTGCCGCTTCTCGCGACTCTAAGAATGGCATTCGGTTAGGATCAATTTGAAACACTCTTGGTCTCGGATTAAAACCCAAAATAGGTTGCCGTCTAAGACCAGGGAAATTAGCTTTGAACTCACTTCTAATTTCTATGTCCTGCGGATTAATCTCTGGCAGTAGTGTGTTCTGAGCACCTTGTGCAAATATGTCGGTACCCATGAACCCAATAATTAGAGCCATTACAACTCCATATAAGATGGAAGAAATACTGGTTGATGTGAAACGAGTCACATCTTTTTGTGCTGATTGTGGTACAATTGAACAATTATTCATAGTACTAAAGGTACACTTTTTAGACATTTTGGGCAGTAGCCTCTCGCTGTAACGAAAGAAACTTATCAATAGCTAATGCAGCGGGGGCAACAAGTATGACCATGGCCAAGGTTGCGGCATGCGTAATGGTAGCAAAAGCTAAACCGGTAGGCTCTGGTACCATATACAATATGCCTAAACTGTAACTTATAAAATAGTGATAACTTCCTATACCACCTGGGGTCGGAATAGATAATGCAACCGCAGAGGCCATCGTTAAAATTGCGGCATCTGTCCAGCCTAAGTCAAATTTTAAAGGTAGATCAAACATCCAAAATGGTATGTACATCATAGCAATATAGCCGACCCAAATGAGCACGGTATATCCGACAAATAGGAATGGTCGTTCTAGTTTTTTAATACTCAATAAGCCTTCAACAAATTGAGCAATTATTTCTTTGATTTTTAATAACCAAGCAGAATTCAGATCGGTTGTAGTTAATCGTTTATAGAGCACCCACCCACCCATGATTAGCCCCATTCCAAGCAGAATTAGTGGCCATGTATTCAAAAAAAGGGCGGAATATACTTCGCTGTCTGCTAGATTTACCCCCAAGAGCCGGCTTAAGGTATCTACATCGGATAATAAAAAATAAGCGACTAAAGCCATGATTATAAGCATGGATATAACATCAATAAAACGCTCTAGTACAATGGTCCCTATAAGCTTTGAGTTACTTTCATGAAGCTGTTTGGCAACGTACATAGGGCGGGATATTTCACCTAATCTAGGAAAGGGAATATTGATTAAATACCCAAACATAACCCCTGCAAAAAGAGTGGACCGGTGGGCCACCAATGTAGTGTCACCTAGTAAAAGTCGCCAGCGCTCTGCTCGAATGTAGTGGGAAAAAGTCAGCGCTATACTAAAAGGGAAGAGCCACGACCAACTCATCCCTATGGTCGCTAGTCTAAGCTCTTCGAAAGATACATTTGAAAAAGAGAGCCACAGGAAAAAAACTGCGAAGACTATGCCAACGATGTATTTTATTGCCTTATTCATAGCGCATATCGACTATTTCGGCATCTTCCGGGATAATTAGTTCAAATAATTGTACACTAATAGGGATGTATTCAACATCAGAAAAACTAGTCTGCATACGATTGGCTCCCATATCCAAAGCGGTCAAACTTGATGGCTTAAGCTCCGAATCGATACGAATATTCATTTGCTCAAAGGTGCTAAAAGGATCTGAACTTTGGAGATTATATTCCTGAACATTGAGGCGCTTCTTTGTATCCACCACCTGATAGGTATTTCCAAGCCCACCAATAATTTTTGATGGGGCAAAATCGTCAAGTTCCGAATCATACTCACTGATAATAACTCGGTTTCTACTACGATCCAGTACCTTGGATAAGGTTCCATCCACCACAATAATTTGACCGGCTGTCTCAATTCTATATTGCTGCCATCCTATCCAAATACTGCCCTCATTCTGTGATTTTTCCTGAGTGTATGCATCGGTAAACTCATGGTTAAACTGGGCTGATAGAACTTCTCCGTTCCTTATTTTTTCCTGAATTAAGCTAAGATAATTTTCCTGAGCAAGGAGGGATCCTCCCCAAAAAAGCATCACTATAAGACTTAACCAACATCTTCTTGTTGCGAAAAAATAGTCAACAGATGACCGCTTAAAGATCATTGAGTCCATCCAATATTTCTTGGAGTTCTTCTTCGGTTTCCACCAAAACATCTCGAGCCGTACTGCCTTGATAGGGTCCGACAACACCCGCATTAAAGAGTTGATCAATGATACGTCCTGCACGGTTATACCCAATTTTCAACTTACGTTGGAGTAATGAAACCGACCCTTGCTGATGTAAAATGACAACTTTAGCAGCCGTCTCAAACATATCATCCATATCTTCTAGTGGATCGGGGACTCCACCCGAAGCTTCGTCATGGACGATTGGTAAGTAAAAGGGCTCCTTATACCCAGCTTGCGAACCTACGAAGCTATTAATTCGCTCAACTTCTTCGGTGGATACAAAAGCATTTTGTATCCGGGTCATACCAGCACCATTCGTGAATAACATATCACCCATTCCTACCAATTGATCCGCGCCGCCTACATCTAGAATAGTTCTAGAATCCACCTTCGATGCCACTTGATAGGCTAAACGAGCTGGAAAGTTCGCTTTAATTGTCCCTGTAATTACATTCACCGAGGGTCGTTGGGTTGCCACTACAAGGTGAATTCCAACCGCACGCGCTAGCTGAGCTATTCGTGCAATAGGCTCCTCTATTTGTTTTCCAGCGGTCATCATCAAGTCGGCAAGCTCATCTATAATAACCACAATATAAGGCAAGTGTCGATGTCCCAAATCGGTTTCAAGACCTTCTTCCTTAAACTTTTTATTGTATGCTTTTATATCGCGAACCATGGCCATTTTTAGTAAATCATAACGCTCATCCATTTCCTTGGTGACGCTATTTAACGTTTCCAGCGCTTTAGAAGTATCCGTTATGATTGGCTCATCTGAATCTGGCAACATGGCCAAAAAATGATTCTGAATGTTTCTGTACAGCGATAATTCAATTTTCTTAGGGTCAATCATCACAAACTTTAGATTGTCTGGATGACATTTATACAACAAACAAGTGATAATGGTATTAATACCTACCGATTTACCCGATCCCGTAGCGCCCGCAACCAATAAATGTGGCATTTTGGCTAAATCCATCATGAAGACCTCATTTTCAATCGTCTTACCAAAGGCGACGGGTAAGGCCATATCGGTCTCTACAAATTTACGCGTTTTAATCACCTGCTTAATGTAAACCGTCTCGCGAGTAGTATTAGGAACCTCAATTCCCACCGCAGACTTTCCAGGTATAGGGGCTAAAATTCTAAGACCCTTAGCCGCTGTAGCCATCTTAAGGTCATTGGCATAACTCTCAATCTTACTAATCTTGACGTCCGGCGCAGGCTGCAATTCATATAAGGTCACCGTTGGGCCAACAATAGCATTGATGCCTAAAATATCAATTTTATGCTGGCTTAACTTCTCCATTATAATGCGCTTATTCTCCTGAATCTCTTCCATATCTACCTCATTCCCCTCGTTTGGTGGGGTGTTTAGCAGATCAACGGTTGGAAATTGATATCGGATAACCGGCGCTTGCTTGGCCTTTTCTCTATTCTGACGATCTAGCTCTTTTTCATCGGCTTGTTCCTCCTCCTCACCCACAAATACCGAAACCTCCACATCATCTACTTCGGGGGCTGATTCTGGTTTCTCATTTTCCTCATTTTTTATGAGATCTGCTCGAGGGCGAACATCTACTTTTGCCGCTTCAGCTCGCTGCTGCTCCAATCGTTGCTCGTCTTCTAGCTTAGAGCGTTCAATAATTTCATCAATATCTACCTGCTCCTTTTCTTTACGAGTCAATGGTTTTATAGCAAGGGTTTCACTCTTTTTTGATGGGGTTGATTCGGGTTCTTTTTCTTCTTTGCTGCGTTCCAACTCAGCTTTTTTTTCCGCTATGCGCTCCTGTCTTTCTTCTTCTTTCTGCTGCTTTAGAGCTTCTCTTTCAATTTTTTTATCCTGCTGTTTCTCTCGAAAATCATTCCACCAAAACTTAACATTATCAATGGTTTTTTGTAAATCACGATCTACAAATAATAATGCGTTTATGCTCATAAAAACCAACAGAATAAACAATGAGGCAATACCGGTTATGTTTTGTAAGATCACGGAGATTTGGAGCCCAGCTGAACCACTCCAATAGGCCTGCTGAGGAAAATCCCAGTTGGAATGGGTCCAACCCAGAAATGTCGAAATCAATATCATGGCCCATAAACTAAGGGCTATGGTCTGGTATTTTTCTTGGAGTGATCGCTGCCGGAATACATGCCATCCAACATAACCCAGAACTATTGAAAAGATGATACTTGAATATCCAAAGGTGATATGTATAAAAAGATAGGACAAAAAAGCACCCAAGGGACCTAACCAATTCTGTATCATCCGGGCAGAAGCATCTGGCTTATAAATATCAGTAAATGTTAGGGTCTGTAAGTATTGATCGTCCTCTGGGGTATACGAAATAATGCACAATCCTATCAACACAGCAATAGCAATAAGTGAAATCCCAATAATTTCAACCTTTCTAGCACTAGAGCTAAGGCTCCTGCTTACTGAATTATTATTGGCTTTTTTTGCCATCTATCTACTTAATCATGATTAAAAGTAATAATCCCATCTTTCATTACGGGTAAGATGTGATGGGTATTCAATTTCGAGCAAAAACTTATATCATCTTCCGATACCAAATCCTTCAATCGATTTGCATGATCACTGTGAAAAATAGTATCCATCACCGAATCCCCGTACTGCTGAAAAAGTGCAACAGCTATTTTAGCACCATCCTTCAATATTTGGGGTTGATTACCGGCCCCTAATGCATCTAATATGGTGCCTGCACACAAGGTATCCTCTAATGACTGCTTTCCTCTCCAGCCAGAACATATAAGAACCACTTGGTCTGAACATTGTTGAATCATGTGGACAATAGAACTCATATTTAGGAAGGTACCAATATAAATTTGCTTGGCCAAAGCTGCTTTTTTTATAGCCTTGGTCCCGTTGGTAGTATTAAAAATCAAGGTTTTTCCTTTTACCCTTTCTTCGGTATACTCTAAGGGCGAATTCCCTAAATGATAGCCCTCAATTTTTATTCCGTCCTTTTCTCCACATAGCAAAAAATCTCCAGCTTCCATAGTCTGTGCAATGCGACCTGCCGCTGCCAAATCTCCAACAGGAATTACTTTATTTGCTCCATTATGAAGTGCTTGAATCATGGAGGAACTCGCTCTAAGCACATCAATAATAACTACCGTTTTACCACGAACATCTTCTTCTTGAAATCCATGTACTGAAAAATACACATCTATTGTCGCTAAATCTGACATACATTCACACCTTTATACCCTACACAAAAGGGGGAGAAGTAACCGTAATGGGAACTTCTTTGTTTCTTATTTGAATAACTATTGGTTCGTTTGATGCCAAAGCATCGGTTTGTACATAGGCCATGCCTATTCCTTTTTCTAATGAAATAGACATTCCACCACTGGTAACCTTACCAACAATATTGGATTGAGCGTCTAATAATTCATAACCTTTTCGGGGGATGGCTTTTTCTTGATCAATGACAAAACCAACTAACTTTTTTTCTATCCCCTTCTCCTTTAATTCAGCGAGTGCCTTGGAGCCAACAAATGGCCCTTTGGATAATTTAGTAATCCAAGCTAAGCGAGCCTGGAGTGGATGAGTTTCTGACGTAATATCGTTGCCATAAAGTGCATACCCTTTTTCCAAGCGAAGGGTGTCACGTGCCCCTAACCCACAAAGCTTCAATTCGAAAGCAGCACCCTGTGTAACCAAAGCTTCGAATACCATGTGAGCATCATATTTTTTTGCATTTATGTACAGCTCAAAGCCCTTTTCGCCCGTGTACCCGGTGGCGCTAATTAAACTGGGCACCCCGCATACCTCACCATGTTCAAATGCATAAAAAGGTATCTGCTGAACAGCTGTATCTGTTAACTCCGATAAAAGATCGGCTGATTTGGGTCCTTGCAAAGCAAGTAGCACATAATCATCAGACGCATTTTCTAGCTCTGCGCCCATTGTGTTTTGAGAGACCACCCAATCCCAATCTTTATCAATATTGGCGCCATTCACTACCATCATATATTCTTCAGAAGCCAGTCGGTAGATAATTAAATCATCTACAATGCCTCCGTCTTCATAACACATACAATTATACTGTGCCTTACCAATAGCTATGGTCGATACATCATTAACCGTAACCCATTGAAGAAGCTCTAGAGCCTTAGGGCCTCGCACAAAAAACTCCCCCATATGTGACACATCAAAAAGACCTACATTTTCTCGTACAGCACGATGCTCAACTTTTATTCCCTCGTATTGAATAGGCATTTCAAATCCTGCAAAAGGAACCATCTTAGCTCCTGCTTCAAGATGTTGAACATAAAAAGGTGTTCGTTTTAAGCGATCAGACATAGAATATGGTTAGGCGGTAAATTACATAGTGTGTTATCGACTGCTCTATGGGGTAAATGAACGAGGTGAATTTAGTGATTTTTTACATAAGGTATGTGTTTAGCTTAGAATGATATAGCCTCACTTATGGTTAAGGCCATATAACACAATAGGACCATCTTAAAACAGGACCTTTGTAATCGAAGTATGAATCTAATACAATGAAACACCTAAATACAGACCACCTAGCTCAACTACCTAGCCGGAAAAGAGCCCATCTTATTAATAGTGTGGTAGGCTATAAATCCATCCATCTCATCGGCACCCATATCGAAGGCTGGAGCAACCTGTGTATCATCTCCACTCTTACGCATTTAGGTAGCAATCCTGCGCTCTTAGGGTTTGTACTACGCCCAACTACCGTACCCCGGCACACCTACGGTATAGTACAAAAAAATCCTTATTTCACCGTAAATAATGTAACCGAAGATCTACTTGAGGGCGGGCATCAATCCTCGGCTAGCTATGACGAACAGATAAATGAATTCAAGGAAGTCGGCTTAACAGAAGAGTGGAAAAACAATTTTAAAGCACCTTACGTACAAGATAGTCCGATTCAACTTGGCTGTAAATGGATTCGTGAAATGCCCATTATCGAAAACGGTTGTCGCTTTTTAATTGGTCAAATAGAAGAAATCTACATTCAGGATACGCTTTTAGGCGAAGACTCCGACGGTTTTCTATCACTGGAAACTGCGGGTTTAATCTGTGGTTCCGGTATGGATGGGTATTATCGTCCAAATTTTTTGCATCGCCGAAACTATGCCCAACCCAATGTCCCTCCCCATACAATATAATCCCCATTACACTTCTCCTGAACACTTCTCCTTGGCAGACCCACCGCCGTTTCATGAACCAGTATCTCGGAACGCTGTCCTAAGGATTTCTGCAACCAAGTCAGAAGTTGTGTATTTTGTTTAATCCTAATTTGTCTACGTACACAATTCAACACCCAAGAAATAAAACTGTAGTATGGCCATTCAAAAAGAACAAATAAAAACCGCACTGGCACATGTTCTTCATCCCGAAAAAAAAGTAGATATCGTATCCTTAGATATGATCCAAGATATTATTGTTCAAGATAAATACGTCTCGTTTACCCTTGAAATGCCTGCTCAAAACGACCCTCTTGCTCAAGAATTGTCTCAGCGTTGCGAAGGTGCCATACACAAATTCATCGATCGAGATGCCGTGGTCGATATACAGATTGGAATAAATGTATCCCAACAAAGGCAAACCCCGCCACCTGCGCCAGAGCCCACTGCGTCACCACTATCCGGAGTCAAAAATATTATTGCTGTGGCATCTGGAAAAGGGGGCGTCGGTAAATCAACGGTAGCCGTCAACTTAGCCGCTGCCTTAGCCAGAAATGGCGCCAAAGTAGGTCTCATGGACGCTGACATATATGGTCCTAGCATACCAACCATGTTCGATTTATTCGAGCGGCCCGATATCACTGTCCAAAAAAAATTAATCCCTTTAGAAAAATATGGCATCAAATTAGTATCCATGGGATTTCTGGTTGATGTTAACCAGGCCATGGTATGGAGAGGTCCTATGGTGACCAGCGCTATTAAACAGTTCATGAATGACGTTGAATGGGGCGAACTGGATTTTATGATTTTAGACTTACCTCCTGGAACAGGAGATATACAGTTAACCATCGTACAATCCGTTCCGTTATCGGGCGCCGTAATTGTTTCGACCCCTCAAAATGTAGCTCTGGATGATGTAAGAAAAGGGGTGGCTATGTTTCACAAAGTGAATGTTCCTGTGTTAGGAGTCATCGAAAATATGGCTTATTTCAGCCCGCCTGATGCACCTGAAAAGAAATACTATATCTTTGGACAAGGAGGAGCGAGTCGCTTAGCCGACGAATTAGCTGTACCGGTACTGGGTGAAATACCCCTCGAGCAACCTATTCGCGAATCCGGTGATAACGGTAAACCCATTGTATTAGCCGATCAAGAATCCGCAGCAGCGGCAAGCTTTTTAGCCTGTAGTGCCAATATGCAACAACAGCTTGCCATCCGTGCGGCGCAAATGCCAAAGGATCTTTCTATTTCCTTTACGGGAAAATCCCCATCTGCTCATACATAATACCGATTTTATTAATCGCGTTAACAAATGCGGCTGTACGAAGATCATCCAAGTTATGCTCCTCACGAATAGTAGTAATCTGCTCGTAGGCAGTTATCATACTTTCCTCTAGTCCAGAATCTACTAGGTCGTATTCATCGGCTCCGCGGGTAAGAACTTTGCGTTCCACCTCACCAAACGATTTACCAGCCAATTGCTCAATTTCTGAGACAATTCGCATTAAACTGGCCTCATCAAAACGCTTATTCAACCTTCCGTAGCGTACATGTTGAATATTTTTGAGCCATTCGAAATACGAAACAATTACCCCACCTGCATTCAGGTAGGAATCTGGAATAATTAAAGCCCCTCGTTCTTTCAAGTACTCATGAGCGTCTGCTGTGGTTGGACCATTTGCCGCCTCAGCAATAATCTTTGCCTTAATTTTTGGGGCATTTTCTATGGTTATTTGACTTTCAAGTGCGGCTGGAATAATGATATCACATTCTTGTTCAAAAATAACCCGCTTGCCCTTAAGTGTTGTGGAGTTTCCAAATCCAATAATGCTGCCGGTTTCCTTACGATAGTCCATGAGTTCGTTCAAGTCCAAACCATTAGGATCGTATATAGTTCCTTCCATTTCGGCCACTCCTACCAATTTCGCTCCCGCCTCGGTCATATATAGTGAGGAGTGGTAACCCACATTACCCAATCCCTGCACCACAAAAGTTTTTCCTTCAACACCGGTGCTCAAACCTAGCTTATCCATATCGGCTTTATGGTTACAAGCCTCGCGAATACCAAAATAAACCCCGCGTCCGGTGGCTTCCGTACGTCCTCGGATACCCCCTTGCTGTATGGGTTTACCCGTTACGCAGGCTTCGGCATTCAAATCGTCACTCATCTGCCTATAGGTGTCTAAAATCCACCCCATCTCACGCGCTGACGTTCCATAATCGGGCGCAGGCACATCTACTGCCGGGCCAATAAACCCTTTTTTAATTAATTCGAAGGTATAACGTCGAGTTATTTTTTCTAACTCTCTGTCAGAATATTCGCGCGTACTAATTTTAACTCCCCCTTTAGCTCCGCCAAAAGGAACATCAACAATCGCGCATTTATAGGTCATTAGCGCAGCCAACGCCATCGTCTCATCCTCGTCCACCTTATGCGAGTATCGAATCCCGCCCTTGGTAGGCATTTTATGATGGGAATGCTCTACCCGCCATCCCTCAATCACTTGAATGCTCCCATCATCCCGTTTAATCGGAAAAACCACCTTATATACTGTATTACAGACCTTAATTTGATTCAAAATACCCTTATCGAATCGTGTAAAAGGAGCGGCCTTATCAAAATTATGATTGACCTGCTCGTAAAACTTATAATGCTTCATGTAGACAATTGACTTTTTGGGGGTTAGTGGTTTTGGTTGCTACGCCATGCCGTTACTCTTAGTATCATACGGTATAGTAGCCCTTTGAACTCAAACTTTTATTGGTCTAATGGTCGGGAGTTTCTGAGACATTTACAATAAAAAAGCGCTTTTCTCCGAAAAGGATTTTTGTTCCCTAAATGATTTTTTTGGTAATGCCACCCCACCTTATTCCTTTGTTCGGGCTATGCAAAACTCATAACTATAATAGACCTGATATGTTTTATACAAGGCTATTTCATCCTCACTATCCCGGACTACTTTTAGAGCTAAGTCTTACTCAAGCAATCGGTTTATTTTCGAAGCGTTTTATTTGCCTAAGCTCTGATTGAATGGCTGACTTTTCGGCCTCAATGTCAAAATCGATTTGCAGCCCTAACCAAAAATTTGCAGAATTTCGCCAGGTTGTATGTTTGCTAACTTATCCATTTTATGTACTTAATGATAATCGATTATTTCAACTTTTATTGATTTGATTTGATGCTTTAGCTATATACTAAATAACCTAAGCATTTTCACCTTGAAGCCGTCGGAGACATTATAAATATCTTACTCTGTGCTTTAAAAATTACCATTACGAATATGAAATCTAGTCAATTATTATTCCCTTTAGTACCCATACTACTATCTGTTTTACTTATTCAGTGTACTACTCCCAACACAAGCGATCAACTCGAACGGGCCAAACGCCTTCACGAGTCGGTCATCACCATTGATACTCACGTAGACATTAACACAAATAATTTTACCGCAGACCGAAATTATACTACGGACTTGCCTACCCAGGTGACATTGCCAAAAATGGAAGAAGGCGGGTTAGATGTCGCTTGGTTTATTGTATATACCGGACAAGATACCTTAAGTGAAGAGGGCTATGCGGCGGCTTATGAAAATGCTATCGATAAGTTTGACGCCATCCACCGCCTAGTAGATGAGTATGCGCCCGATCGTATCGAGCTAGCCGTAAACGCTGAACAGGTAAGGGATATCCAAGCTCGCGGAAAAAAAGTCGCTATGATTGGGGTTGAAAATGCCTATCCCATTGGAACTGATCTTTCTCGCATAAAAGAATTTCACGAAAGGGGAGCGAGGTATATGTCCTTATCACATAACGGCCATAGTCAATTTTGTGATTCCAATACGGGTGAACGAGACAATGTTTGGTTGTATAACGGCCTTAGTGATTTAGGAAAACAAGCCATTGTCGAAATGAATAAATGGGGTATCATGATTGACTTATCTCATCCCTCTAAAGAATCCAACATGCAAACTATAGCCCTATCAAAAGCCCCAGTTATTGCTTCTCATTCTTCGGCAAGGACCGTAAATGACGTGAGTCGTAATTTAGACGATGAAGAGTTATTGGCTCTAAAAGAGAATGGTGGAGTTGTCCAAACAGTTGCCTTCCGTAGCTATGTTGATTCAGAAAAACATGCTCAATGGCAAGCCGATGCGGATGAATTATTCGATGCCCGTGCCTCAGCCTTAGGCTTTGAACGAAAAAGTTGGGCCGATATCCGGACAATGGAGGCAACTGATCGAGACCAATACATGACGCAATATCGGGCCCTTCAAGCCGAGGTAAGCGCAACGATGTCAGAAAAGGGTCAATACGGGGTCGATGTTTCAGATTTCATTGACCACCTTGATTACATGGTCAATTTAATTGGTATTAATCATGTTGGAATCAGCTCAGATTTTGACGGAGGAGGAGGCGTTCATGGTTGGGATGATGCATCTGAAACCTTTTCAATAACCTTAGAGTTAGTGAAGCGTGGATACAGTGATGAGGAAATAACTAAATTATGGGGAGCTAATCTTCTAAGAGTTTTAGATGAGGTGGAAGCCGTCGCGGCATCCATGCAAGGGAGCTGAGTCTTTTACCCATCGCTCGGAATACAGTACCCCAACAACCTATGCAGATGAATCCCTCACAAGAGAAAAATGGTGCTGTAAGAAAAATTATTCACGTAGATATGGATGCCTTTTACGCAGCCGTTGAACAGCGTGATCATCCCGAATGGCGTGGTAAACCGGTAATTGTTGGGGGCCGGCCCAGTGGTCGGGGAGTAGTTTCTACCGCAAGTTATGAAGCACGTGTATTTGGAGTGCATTCGGCTATGCCTACTTCACAAGCGTACCGACTATGCCCGCATGGAATTTTTGTGCCTGCTCGTTTCGAGGCCTATAAAGAAGCATCCGCCATTATTCGCAATGTTTTTTATGAATATACCGATCTAGTTGAACCATTGTCTTTGGACGAGGCTTATTTGGATGTATCCAAAAATCACACACAAAATCCATCCGCTACTTTAATTGCTCGGGAGATCAAACAAAAGATTTACGAACGTACCAAGCTAACCGCATCTGCCGGTGTTGGACCCAACAAATTTGTGGCTAAGGTCGCTTCAGATATGGATAAGCCAGATGGACTAACCGTTATTCCCCCTGAAAGCATGGAGCATTTCTTAGAGGAATTGGACATTAAAAAGTTTTACGGGGTAGGGAAGGCCACCCTTCGAAAAATGCAGGGACTTGGAATTCAATGCGGCGCTGACTTAAAAAAATGGGATCTTTTTGAGCTAGTTCAAATTTTTGGTAAATCAGGACAGTACTATTACCGAATGGCAAGAGGGCTGGATACCCGGCCGGTGCAATCTCATCGGATACGGAAATCCTACGGAAAAGAACGCACATTTCGTGAGGATATTAGCGAAAGAGAATACATTTTACGGTTTATAGAAGGTCTTTCTGCCACAATTTCTGAGGGCATGCGTACTATACCGGCTGCGGGTAAAACCATCACCCTGAAATTGAGATACGATAATTTCGAAACCATTTCACGCAGCCTTAGCCTATCCCACCATACCAATGATGCTTCAGAAATTAGCCTGGTCACCCAAGAACTTCTAAAAGGTACCGAATTTGGTGAACGGCCGGTTCGTTTACTCGGTATTAGCCTCTCCAATTTAGATATAAATGAGGAAGATCAGGCGCAACAACTACAGCTCTCCCTTGACAAATAAAACTCTCAAGCCCTCTAATAATACCCGCCTAGAAACCTATTCCGACAAAGGATTTTTTCCTGTCTTTATGTGTATATCGCGTTGAGGGAAAGGAATTTCAATTCCGCGCTCGTTAAACTTTCGTACGATGGCTTGGTTTAATTCATTTTGTACGGTGTATCGGTTCTTTACATTTGGAACCCAGACGATGAGCTTCATATTCCAAGCAGAGTCTCCAAAAGAACGAAGATGAATATCATGTTTTCGCCTTTTCATTACCGAAGTACTTTCACTCGCCACTTCGTCAAGGGCTTGTAACACCAAATCTAAATCAGAGTCATAGGCCACACCTACATCAATAATCAATTTAAAGGTAGGATCTCCGTGGGAGTAGTTTATTACATCTTTACTAACAAAATCTGAATTAGGTACAATGATGGAGATATTCTCCAACGTTTTAACCTTGGTAGCTCGGATATTAATTTCTTCAATATCCCCCTCAATGCCGTTAACAACTACTCGATCGCCCACACTGATAGGTCGCTCAAATAACACAATGAGCCCCGAAATAAAGTTAGAGGTAATGTTCTGAAGACCAAAACCTATACCCACCGATAAGAAACCAAAGATTACGGCTAAGCCCGTGAAATCCACCCCCAAGAACTGAAAAGAGATCAATATTCCAATTACCACCACAGAATATTGCGACATTCGGGCCAGAGTGTATTGCAGACCCTCGTCTTGAACAAATCGTGGCAATATTCGATCACGCAGAATCTTTTTCAGATACGAAGCACCCATGACAAACATCGTCAATAGTAGGATGAATACCACTAAAGACATTAAGGTAACAGAGGTGTTGGCCAAGGTAAAAAGGGGAATGTTTAATAAGCTTTTAAGCGAAACCAACCATTCCCACCAACCTTCTGAATTAGTAATGGTCTCAAGAACTCCTTCCGTTACACTGTCCGCAGGGACAAACACATCGACCAGTGGAGAGCTAGGGCCTTCGCTAGCAGCCACACTATCGTAGCCAGCAACTTGCTGTGTGGATGCGGTGAATGAATGAGCCTGGCTCGGTATAAATGAATTACCGAACATACTCTACCCACCAGATTAGAGGGTTTAGGACTCGAGTGTTACTTCTTCGGATTTCCAAATTTCATCATTGTAATCTTTTATGGTACGATCAGAAGAGAATTTACCTACTCGAGCTACGTTGTAAATAGCTTTTTTGGTCCATTCTTTTTGATTTTTATACACCTGCTCTAACTCTTCCTGCTTTTTCACATAGGCTTCATAATCAGCCAAGACCATGAAATAATCCCCTTGTTCTAACAGTGCCTGTATGATTGGTTGAAAAAGACCCGGATCTTCAGGCGTGAAAAATCCGTCTCTTATTTGATCTAAAGCGCGTTTTAATTCAGGGTTTGATTGGTAGTACAAATACGGATTATATCCTTGTCGTCGCAATTCATCTACCTGCTCTACGGTGAGTCCGAATATAAATATATTTTCATCACCGACCTCCTCCTTAATTTCAACATTGGCACCATCCAAGGTTCCAATGGTGAGTGCGCCATTCAGGGCAAACTTCATATTACCCGTACCGGAAGCTTCCATTCCTGCCGTAGATATTTGCTCAGACACATCCGCAGCTGGAATCATAGATTCAGCCAAGGTAACACGGTAATTATCAAGGAACACACACTTCAAACGATCTGAGGTGTCCGGGTCATCATTAATTTTAGCACCTATGGCATTGATTAACTTGATATGCAATTTGGCCATAGTATATCCCGGGGCCGCTTTACCACCAAAAATAACCGTCCTAGGCACTGTTTCTAACGACGGATTATCCTTCAGGCGATTATACAGGGTGATTACATTAAGCGCCGCCATCAACTGACGTTTGTATTCGTGAATACGTTTGATCTGGATGTCGAACATACTATTAGGGTCTACCGTAATACCCTGATTCTCGTGAATGATCTCCGCTAGTACTTTTTTATTATTCAGTTTAATCTGATTAAAGCGTTTCTGGAATTTCGCATCCTCTGCAAAAGGCTCTAATTTTTTCAGCTGATCCAAGTCGGTAATCCAATCGTCTCCAATTTTCTCTGTAATTAACGCTGATAGTTCTAAATTACACTGTTTTAACCATCTTCTCGGTGTGATTCCGTTCGTCTTATTGGTAAACTTATCAGGATACAATTCATTAAACTCTCGGAACATGTTCTCCACCAACAAGCGAGAATGTAAGGCCGCAACCCCATTCACTTTGGTTGAGCCCACTATACCTAGATGCGCCATATGAACGACCGGATTTTCCCCCTCGCTTACAATACTCAAGCGAGACATTTTGCCATGATCTTCTCCGTAAGTCCCCTTAATTTTATCCATGAAACGTCGATTGATTTCATAGATAATATTCAAGTGACGAGGTAACAACACTCGCATAAGTGATACCGGCCATTTTTCTAAGGCCTCTGGCAATAAGGTGTGATTGGTGTATGCCATCGTTTTTACGGTTATATCCCACGCTTTTTCCCAAGGCATATCTACCTCATCCAACAGAATACGCATGAGTTCAGGAATGGCTAAGTTGGGATGCGTGTCATTACACTGAATAGCCACTTTTTCTGGGAATTTTTCCCAATCATCGGTCTGGTTTTTGAAACGACGGATAATGTCTTGCATAGAAGCCGCCACCAAAAAGTATTCCTGCTTTAGTCGAAGCTCTTGACCCACAAAAACCTTGTCATTTGGATACAACACCCGAGTGATGTTTTGTTCTAACTGATTGTCCCGAACCGCATCAATATACTGTCCCTGGTTAAAACTCTGTAAGTCTAACGCCGTATCCGACTCCGCTTTCCATAGACGTAATTGATTCACCACGTTATTGTTATAGCCTGGTATAGGCGTATCGTAGGCAACCGCCAACACCTTGCTAGTCTGATCCCAACTGTACTGTATATGTCCATTATCGGCGCTGTGCATTCCTTGGTGGCCGTAAAAATGAACAGGATACTGAATTTTTGGCCGGACAATATCCCAAGGGTTTCCGTAACGCAACCATAAATCTGGCTTTTCTACCTGGAATCCGTCAATCACTTTCTGATAAAAAATCCCATAATCGTAGCGCAGACCATATCCAATAGCTGGAATACCAAGGGTTGCCATTGAATCCAAGAAGCAGGCAGCTAAACGGCCCAAACCACCATTCCCAAGGCCGGCATCCCACTCAGAATTACGAATGGCATCATAATCTAGCCCTAAATCTGCACAGGCATCCGCCACTTCCTGTTGTACATCAAAATTTACCACAATATTATCCAATAAACGGCCAATCAAATACTCCATGGATAAATAATACACCCTCTTCACACCCGTCTTATGATAATGAGCTTGGGTAGAAAGCCATTTGTCATGCAACCGGTCCATAAGAGTAAGCACCACGCTTCTATATTCATCCCAAGGGGTTCGGGAAAACTCATCCTTGGCTAAAGTATGCCGTAAATGCAGCTTAATATCTTCGCGCAAAGAATCCCGATCCAAACCTGACCTGGTCGTAAATTCCTGCTTCTTTGAGCGAGTCGGAGGCGCCTTAGGCCCTGTTTTTTTACCCGCCTGCTTGGCCGTAGCCTTAGAAGCGTCTGGCTTCTTTTTGGCCGTTTTGTTTCCCGTTTTTTTACTTGATGAACTAGTATTCTTGGCTTTGTTCATAATCCTACGTGTGAGTGAGCATATCGTTTGTGTCAATAATTTACTTGAAAAATTTCTTCTTTACCGAGCTATATCCAATAATTTATAGTCAAAATAGCCTTCAGCATATAATCGTTTCGGGTCCATGCATCCGCTTATCCCAATTCATACACTCCCGTATCGGGTACAAATTTAGGGCGAGTCAAATTAGCGGCATACCCTAAACGAACAAACGATTCGTATGCTTCGGTAGCTACAAAATCTTGATGAAATAAGCCAAACACACTGGATCCACTTCCGCTCATACCTGCAAATTCAGCTCCAAAATCCAACATCTGATCCTTCATATCCCCTACTTGGGGAATACGGGCGATCACGCCAGGCTCCAGATCATTGATCAAAAGAAAAGGCCATTCTTCAATTTCTTCCTCAGTAAGTACCTTCTTTAAATTAAAGTCAGGTTCAGGGTTTGGATACACCTGTTCGTAGGCCTCTACCGTAGAGCTACCCTCATTTGGAAACACCGTAACAATCCATGCATCGGGTTGAATATCACACATTTCAATCTCATGGCCCAATCCCCGCCCAATACCCACGTGGTTATGGATAAAAAATGGGACATCGGCTCCGATCCGAAGGCCCACCTCGGCCAACTCGGCGGCGGCCAAACCCAAATTCGCCACCTTATTCACCATCCGCAACACCGCTGCCGCATTCGCACTCCCGCCGCCGAGGCCGGCGCCGGCCGGAACGCGTTTGTCCACCGAAATATGGTATTGGTCACGGAGGCCGGCGTGCTCCTGAAGGAGCTGGAGGGCCTTCACGATCAAATTCGAATCATCAACCGGAATCGTTGGCTCGCTCATATGAAGCTCCATCTGCGCTGCGGGGCGCATTTCTATTCGGTCACTCCACTCAATAAAACAAAAACCCGTTTCTAGGATATGATAACCGTTAGGCAGGCGTTCCAAGACATGAAGACCTAAATTAATTTTCGCATACGACTGCGTGACCCACCGTCTACTCATGCTTGCTGTCCTACCCAATCTTGGTGATGATTCATCATATATGAAAAAGCCGCATCGTGTTCATTGGGAATATCTCCATTTAAAATAGCTTCTTTGATATAATCTTTGATGATACCAATTTGTTTGGATGGAGGAATATCAAGGGCATCCATAATCTCCTGACCGGTTAACGGATTTTTCCAGTTTCGAATCCGATCTTTCTCCTCAACTTCGATAATTTTTTTCTCTACCCGCTCAAAATTCCTCATGAATTTTCGAACTTTAAATTCGTTTTTACTCGTGATATCCGCTCTACACAGAGTCATCAAATCTTCGATATCATTGTCTGCTTCAAAAATTAAACGCCGTACTGCGCTATCACTTACATGATCTGAAACTAATGCAATCGGTCGCAAGTGCAAACGAACCAACTTCTGCACGTAACGCATACGCTCATCCATGGGAAGTGCTAGTCGTCTAAAAATTCGCGGGGTCCATTTAGCACCTAGGGCGTCGTGACCGTGAAAGGTCCATCCGTGATCGTCCTCGAACCGTTGGGTTGGGGGTTTAGCAATATCATGCATGATGGCAGCCCAACGAAGCCACAGCGAATCGCTTACCGAGGCCACATTGTCCAATACTTGTAAGGTATGCCAAAAATTGTCCTTGTGGCGTAATCCATTACGCTCCTTTACCCCATGAAGTGCTACCATTTCGGGGAAAAACTGGGCCAACAAACCAGTGGAAAATAAGAGCGCGAAGCCCACCGATGGCACAGGACTATTCACTATTTTATTGAGCTCGTCCCGAATGCGTTCTTTGGACACAATCTCTAAACGACTGGCCATTTTCTGTAAAGCCGCTTTCGTTTCAGGGCACAATTCAAAGTCTAATTGTGCGGCAAATCGGACGGCACGCATCATCCTGAGGGGATCATCACTGAAGGTTTTTTCCGGCTCAATGGGTGTTCGAATAAGCCCTTTTTTTAAATCTATAAGACCGCCAAAAGGATCATTCAGAACTCCTAGCCGATCTTTGTTGAGCTCCCAATACAAGGAATTTATGGTGAAGTCTCGCCGGTTCTGATCATCTTCAAGACTACCGTCTTCGACCAACGGTTTTCTCGAATCACTCCGATAACTCTCTTTTCTGGCGCCAATAAATTCAAGTTCCACCGAAGGCGTTTTAACCTGAGCGGTACCAAATTGCTTGAAAAATGAAAAACTCGTTTTCATGCCTTTACTGCGAAGAGATTCATGGACCTTTTCTGCAAGGGCAATCCCTGAGCCTAATGTCACCACATCCA
>NTKP01000029.1 GCA_002457365.1 Rhodothermaeota bacterium MED-G12 | reverse complement strand
ATATGGGCTTAGGTAAGTCCGCCGCCCTTCTTTGTATTGAGCGATGCTCAAAAACTCTCGGCAACAAACGCGTTTATTACCAATACCGGTATCTCAATCCAACATTTATACGCTATGAAATTGAGTTGAACCGAGATGAAAACTCGCTACACTCAACCAAGAATGGCATGCCTCTTAAACAATTCGTTCCTAGGTTTAGTGTTTGATGTGCCCTGCTGGATAATTTTTTTGATTAAACTTTTTTCATCACACACTTCTGGTAGGTCTAGGTGTTTACCAGACTGTAACCACTGCCGGAGTTGAAAGACAAATTCTGGGCCAATATCATATACCACCTTTCCACCTAGCTGCTCTATTGCTGCCGCATTGCATAATTGCTCGTACTGATTCTTAATCGGGATGGTAAGGAGCTTTTTTCTCAGGTACATAGATTCCGAGGTCGTTTCAAAGCCTGTGGCAGAAACAATTCCTTCGCATGATTCAATGCTCTCCAAAAAACTTTCATTACCCACAGGGCGTATCCAAACATTCTCATCCCAATAGTCTTGCTCACAATCAGCCGTAAAAAAGTGCCATTTGACCTCTCTTACCTGTTTAAAGTAAGGAAGTAGTTCTGAGGCATTAAAAGCCGGCAGATAGACGGTCACGTGGTCTTGACGAAATGGACTTAGTCGTTGAATCTGTTTCCGGACTATCGGTGGTTCTATGAAGGAATCATAACGTAAGTAATGGCAAGCCACTGCCGAATTTGAGGGCGCAAAATGACGAAGAATACCTTCGGCCACCAATGATTTTTTCCTGGGCCTTGGGGTCTTCTCAGATAAAAATGAGGCTTGATGACTTATGGCCACGCAGCTAAGCCCCGCCGTTTGAGCTGCCCAGGCAGTCACAGGCTCATAGTCATTGACTACAAAATCGTAATCTTCTATCGGCAGGGATTGAATGTCTTGAAGGAGTTTTACCGGTTGAATATTTAACGCTGTTTCTAGTACATCGACACTTCCCTTTCGGTCATACGCTAAGCTAATTCCTCGGGCTTTGTAGGTGATTTCTCCATCCAGGTGTAATTTGAAATTATACCCACTTATGAGCACATCAACCTGTGCGATTTCACGTAGGCGGGGTAAAATTACTCGGGCTCTGCTAATATGACCGTGTCCGGTGCCCTGTACACCATATAATATCTTCATGCTTCATGCTGTTTTGAGGTTGTTCTGCTAGCAAGGCTAGCTGGTTCGTTGGACATGTTGCTGGAATTACGCTTGGCCCATCGATCCGGTTTTCAATCCCTGGTCATATCCGTTGGTTAAACTAGGGTGAGCAGCGATCATTGGGGTAATATTTGTGCTTTGATGAACAAGGGCATCTGTTTCGTACCGGTAGAGACTCCATTCTTCCCCATCGTATTCTAGAGAGGTAAGGTTTTCCACCCAATCGCCAGAATTCATGTAGATTACCGAGCCTTCTTCGTTTTCGTACCCCCGTATTTTGGGTTGATGTATATGCCCACAAACCACATAATCGTGCCCTTCTTGAATGGCTAATTCCATGGCAGTAACCTCGAAATCATCGATAAAGTTAACGGCTGTTTTTACGCTATCCTTGATTTTTTTTGAAAGAGATAATTTCCCATACCCCATCCTAACCGATATGGAATTAACCCACCTGTTTAACAGTATGAGTAATTCATACCCATGGCCTCCCAACTTCGCTAGCCATTTCGAATATTTCATCGTTACATCAAATATATCCCCATGAAAAAACCAGACTTTTTCTCCATTTAACTCTAGTACTAATTTATCACGCACAAATAATGGACCTAGCTGCAAACTGGAAATCTTACGAAGCGTTTCATCATGATTGCCAGTGAGATAGTATATATCAACCCCATTAGTCATCATGGTTATGAGGGTACGGATTACGTGCATATGAGCTTCTGGCCAGTAATATTTTTTAAATTGCCACATATCAATAAAATCCCCATTTAGAATAATCCGTTTAGGGTCTATTGAATTTAGATATTGGATTAGCTCAACTGCGTGACAACCCACTGTTCCCAAATGCACGTCCGAAATAACAACCGTGTCTAATGTCCGTTTCATAAGTGTAGATGATAATTATTACCTTATAATTAAACCTATTTGTGTTACCATTGCTTAACCCCATCATTAGTAAATTATTAACTAATAGAAAGGTTGTGTCTAGGCGGATGCTAGAATTAGCTTATGCTTTTTCTTGTTAACCGACAAAATCTTGCGATTTATAGCTAATCAAAGCAAGTTATGTTTATATTAAGTTTGACCGGCACTAAACATTATGAACCAGAACCTATTAGTTGTCGAAACAGGTCTGCGAAAAACACTGTTTCAGGCTTTCTTTACTCTGTGATAATCTAATAATCTGTGATGTATTAATACTTGGCGATACTCATTAATCTTGCATAATTCACTGATGAACCTATCTAAACAAATCCTCCTATACATACTATTTGCTTTAAGTCTAACAAATACTGGTTGTGAATCCATTTTTTTAAACGAACAGTCCACTGACGATACTCAATGGATTAAGCATACGGCCGCGGCAGAACAGTGTATTCCCTACGAGTTTGAAACCATTGAGGATGCATTAAAGGAATTAAGTCAGGCTAACATAGAAGTATTAAGCTCAAAAAAAGTTGAATTCCCTGTATGCAGAGCTTGCTTTTGCCCCGTTGGCCTTGAATACTATGCGCTCATAGCCCAAAAGCAACTACCCACCGCGGTTGAAATAGGATGGACGGTGGTCAGCGATTCAACTGAAACTCATTCAATGACACCCTAATGATGATGGATTTGAAATACGAATACTCAACCCCCAAAAACTAATTTAAACTATGTCTGAACCTGCTTCAGTTCCCTTTTTAAAAGTTGGATTTACTGACCTAGACGGTGTAGTTAGGGGCAAATACATCCCCTATTCTAAAATTGAGCAATCCATTGAAAAAGGAATAGGGTTTTGTACTGTTGTATTTGGTTGGGATATGCATGATGAGTGTTACACAAAAGGTAGTGTGAGCGGATGGGGAACTGGCTTTCCCGATGGAGTATTAAAACTGGATTCCACCACCCTAAGGAAGCTACAATGGGAAAAAGGGATCGAATTGTACCTGGGTGATTTTTCGGAGGATCCGCTCTTGAACGCCGTATGTCCTCGTTCTCTTCTCAAGAGAATACAAGCGCAGGCTGATGAGGCAGGTTATCAAGCAAAATTTGGGGCTGAATTTGAGTGGTTTATGTTCCACAAAAATTCCGAAGATACCTCGGCTAACAATTATCAAAACATGACCCCAATAAGTTCTGGAATGTTTGGTTATTCAATGCTCAGAACCTCTCAATTTCAAGAATTAACCCATCGCTTTCTATCCGATTTAACGGCTGCAAAACTACCATTAGAAGGCCTACACACAGAAACAGGGCCCGGAGTATACGAAGCCGCCATTAGCTATTGTGATGCTCTCGAAATGGCAGACCAATCCTCTCTGTTTAAATTAGGTGTTAAACAAATAGCTAATGAATGCGATGTAATGGCTAGTTTCATGGCTAAATGGTCACCTCTTTATCCTGGTTGCAGTGGACATTTGCACCAAAGTTTATGGGACGAAAAAGGGCAGAATATGTTTTACAGCTCAGATAATGAATTTGGACTTAGCACTGTTGCTCAGCAATACCTCGCAGGGCAACTCTATTGTCTGCCATTTATCCTGCCCATGTTTGCTCCTACCGTGAATTCTTATAGACGTTACGTGGCCGGCTCATGGGCTCCCACCACCCTTAGCTGGGGAGTGGATAACCGGACAACCGCTATTCGAGTTGTGCCTGAAATGTCTGGGGGTAGGCATCTAGAGCACCGTGTAAGTGGAGCTGACATAAATCCCTATTTGGCGATCAGTGCCTGTTTAGCTAGTGGGCTATATGGCATTAAAAACAAACTTCCCTTGACTATAGCACCTTGCCATGGAAATGCCTACGAGCAAGCAAAGCTAAGCAAACTTCCTGGATCACTCACCGAAGCAGTGCATCAAATGAAACATTCTGAATTGGCAAGTGAACTTTTTGGGCAGTCATTCGTCGATCATTTTATCCTGAGCAGAGAATGGGAATTAGAACAGTCACTAGGAGAGGATTGGGATTGGGAATTACAACGTTATTTTGAGATCATATAGATGAGTTTTATCGATTTTAATGCCATTGTTCGGAGTGCTTGGGTTGCCTACGATTCCAGTCGTGAACTTCTTCATATTGAAGATATTTCTGCCAAGGTTTCAACCAATCATGTCTATCGAATGATTCTATCAGACAAAACGAGCATAGTCGCTAAATTATCCTACTTTGGCCGCTACGAACATTTTGTTGAAGATCATAGTATTATCAATAGTTTATCTAATAACCTACCCAATCCTTTTGAGGATGTGCTATCCAGGTCCTTAATGAAGGGTAATGGGTTATTTGTGTATCGACATAAGAAAGAACCGGCGGATGTTTGGGTGGTGTTTTACCGACCTATCAAAACTAGACATAAACTCCCCAAGCGTTTGGACGAGGAACAAATTGTCAAATTTGGTAATCAAATGGGCCAATTCCATGCTGCCTGCGAAAAAGTGCGCCATACTCTCCCTTCATCTTCAAAAACCTTAATGGTGGATATTGATGACTTACTTGTTCACCTAGATACTGATGAAGGCCGTTTTGAACATTTTATGTATCGGGATCTAATTCGTGAGCATGCAGAAAAATTCAAACATAATTTCCAAAGTTTGAATGCAGATAGTTTGGTTCGCATTCCTGTATTTGTGGACTGGAACATCGGAAACTTCTCGGTTACTAAGGGTTTGAGATTATACTCAAGGTGGGATTATGACTGGTTCCGCGTAAGTAGCCGTATGTTGGATTTTTACTTTTTTGCGCGGGTAGTTTCCGATATTGGTGACCGGACCATGTTTACTTATAACGTAGACATTTTAATGCACGAGCGTTTCAAATTGTTTTTACGCTCCTACCATCGGGTGAATCCACTAACTGAGCGAGAAATTTTATTCCTAAAGGAAGCCTATCGCTTTTTTTTATTAACCTATGTGGTCAAGTATGGACGATACTTTTTCCACGAGTTATTTGCAAACACCCTACAAAAAGAAACCTTTGAAACTCACTTACCTAGCTTAGATGATCGCTTCGATCCAACCAGCTTATTGGATGTACTAAGCTAGCCTATTTACTCACTCACTCACTCGAAACAAACACTCACTTTCTATGAATTATTCTAGTTTTTCACGAGTCATCGAAGATTACAAAGTTGTTATGCTCGATTCCTATGGCGTCGTAAAAAATCATAAAGGCTTAATCGATGGAGTCCAAGAAAGCATACGAACACTAAAACAAAAAGGGAAAACTTTTCGACTTCTTACCAACGATGCTTCCCGCAGTCAAGAACAACAATTGGAAAGCCTGCAGCGCCTGGGATTACATGACATTGAATTACATGAAATAATTACTTCCGGGATGATGGCTAGGCAGTTTTTAGAGCAAAAAATTACCTCCGGACGTATTGCCTATTTAGGCACCCAAAATTCAGCTGAATACATTCTCCAATCAGGTTTACAACACGTTGCCGCCGGTGATGTAGACCTGAATGATATTGATGATATTGCCGCTTTTGTTTTTCTGGATGATGAAGGATTTGATTGGAATACCGATATCAACAAAACGGTCAATTTGCTTCGTAAGAAAACCATGCCGGTGATATTAGCCAATTCTGATAAATATTACCCTGTAGCTAAACATGACATAGCCGTAGCCACAGGTGGTATAGCTAAACTAGTTGAAAGCATGCTAGGAAAAAAATTCATTCACTTTGGCAAACCAGATTCACAGATGTTCATGTACGCCTACGAAAGTTTAGTTCAAGAAATTGGCCCCTTAGAAAAAAACGACATACTTATGGTAGGGGATACTCTAGAAACCGATATTTTAGGCGGAAATCGCTTTGGTGTAGGTACTATGTTAGTACTTTCTGGTAACTCCAGAGCGGAACATGTCGAACGTGAAATATCGGCTACTGGTATAATTCCTGACTATATTTGTGAGGATATACTTAGCTAGTATAAGCCTCTATTGGCAGGCAGGAACACACTAAATTTCTGTCTCCGTAGGCATCATCGACCCGAGAAACAGAAGGCCAGAATTTATTCCATCGTAATTCGGCAATCGGAAATACGGCTTGTTCGCGGCTGTATGTCTTTTCCCATTTTTCTTGAGTCAGTACCCGCATGGTGTGTGGGGCATTTTTCAAGGGGTTGTCTTCGACGGGCCACTCTCCTTCTTCAACGGATTTAATTTCTGCCCGGATGGCCATCATAGCTTCACAGAAACGATCAAGTTCAGCCAAACTTTCGCTTTCCGTAGGCTCAATCATGAGTGTACCTGGTACCGGAAAACTCATTGTCGGAGCGTGGTACCCATAATCCATCAACCTCTTTGCTAAATCAGTCGCTTCAATTCCAGCACTTTGCTTGAAAGGTCGTAAATCGATTATAAATTCATGAGCAGAACGACCACTAAGACCCGTATATAGAATTGAATAGTGAGTTTCGAGGCGTTCTTTAATGTAATTAGCATTTAGAATGGCTCGACGAGTAGCTTCAGTAAGCCCATCTCCCCCCATCATACGAATGTAGGCGTACGAAATAGTGAGTATGCTTGCACTTCCAAAGGGTGCTGCGGATACCGGAGAAGCACCAAAGGTTCCACCGGTAGGAACTTGGGAGTGAGTGGAGAGAAATGGAGTTAAATGCTCAGCTACTCCAATTGGGCCCATGCCAGGACCTCCTCCACCATGAGGAATACAAAATGTTTTATGAAGATTTAAATGGCACACATCGGCTCCAATGAGCCCTGGACTAGTAAGCCCTACTTGAGCATTCATATTTGCTCCATCCATATAGACCTGTCCACCATGTTGGTGAATAAGAGCGCAAAAATCTTTGACCTTATGCTCAAATACCCCATGAGTAGATGGATAGGTAATCATTAGAGCTGCTAAGCGATCAGAGTACTGTTCCACTTTGGCTTCCAAATCTTCAGAGGAAATATTCCCATGCTTATCCGTTTCTACTACAACCACGTCCATACCTGCCATCACAGCACTGGCTGGGTTCGTTCCATGCGCAGAAGCCGGAATTAACGCCACATTACGATGAGAGTCTCCCCTGTGCTCATGATAAGCTCGTATGGTCATTAACCCCGCATATTCCCCTTGAGCACCCGAATTCGGTTGGAATGATATTGCATCAAATCCAGTAATATCTGCAAGCCATGCCTCTAATTCTTTAAACATGTGAGCATAGCCCTGGGCTTGCTCGAGTGGTGCAAATGGATGAATGTGTGCAAACTCTGGCCAACTTAGAGGAATCATTTCACTGGTTGCATTTAGCTTCATCGTACAAGAACCTAGGGAAATCATGGAGTGAACCAAAGAAAGATCCTTCGATTCTAAACGCTTCATATAACGAAGCATTTCATGTTCTGTTCGGTATGCATGAAATACCTCATGACTCATAAACTCTGAATCCCTAAGAATGCTTGAAGGTAACTGCATTTCGAGTTTATCCATTTCCACAGAGAAGTTCAGGTCGGACTGCTTTCCTGTCACCTCTTCAAAAATTTGCTGTAGAAGCTTGAGATCATCAAGGTCTTTTGCTTCATCCCAGCTTAATCGTACGGTATCATCGGTAGGATAGTAGAAATTTACTTCTAGTTTTGTAGCAACTGGTTCTAAAAGGCTACGTTCCATTCGGAAACTTACGGTGTCAAAATACTCCGTTGTTTGAACTTCTACATCTAAGGATTCGAGCAGCTTTTTAGTCAGAGCTGTAAAACCATGAATACGTGATGCAATATGTTTAAGCCCGTCTGGACCATGATATACCCCATACATTCCCGCAATAACGGCTAATAATACTTGTGCCGTGCATATATTCGAGGTCGCTTTTTCACGGCGGATATGCTGTTCTCTGGTCTGAAGGGCCATACGGTATGCTGGTCGGCCTTCTTTATCTTGTGTGACACCAATGATTCGGCCCGGTATTTGTCGTTTAAAAGCTTCTTTAGTTGCAAAATACGCTGCATGTGGCCCGCCATAGCCCATCGGAACACCAAAACGCTGCGTAGTCCCAACTACTACGTCGGCCCCCATCTCACCAGGAGGAGTTAATAAGGTCAAACTCAACAGATCTGCGGCGGCTACCACAAATACCTGATGCTCATTACAAGCTTGAACAAGTGCCTCGTAATTTACCACCTGTCCATCGGCTTCTGGATATTGGAATAGGATTCCAAATACATCGTCCCGTGTCACATCCAATTTCGCCAATTCGCCCACTTCGACCCGAATGCCCAATGGTGCTGACCTGGTATAGAGCACATCAAGAGTTTGAGGATACACTTTATCGCTCACATAAAAAGTGTTCGCCGTTTTTTTCTTACTTCCTTTTCGCTGTCCATACAGCATTGTCATGGCTTCAGCCGCTGCGGTAGCTTCATCGAGTAACGAGGCGTTGGCTAATTCCATTCCTGTAAGATCGCTGACCATCGTTTGAAAGTTGATGAGCGCTTCCATCCGGCCTTGTGCAATTTCTGCCTGATATGGGGTATAAGCGGTGTACCAAGCAGGGTTTTCTAAAATGTTTCTTTGAATAACCGCTGGCAAAAAGGTATCGTAATACCCCTGACCAATGTATGAGGTATATACCTTATTTTTTTGAGCAATCTTACGGAATTCAGCCAAAAATTCTTCTTCTGTAAGTGCTGAGGGAATGGCTAAATCACTTTTTAATCGAATACCGTCAGGAATTGTTTCTGCAATCAACTGCTCCAGATCTTTAGCTTTGATCGTCTCCAGCATGTGTTGATGATCGGCTGCACTCATTCCATGATGTCTATAGGCAAAAGGTGATTTTTGAAAAGATATACTCATTATTAGGTGCTCAAATAAGATTTTTATGGGGATGGCTCGCGGCTCAAATGAACCTTAAAACGTGCGTTCGTCTGCTAGATTAACTAACTAAGATATAAGTCCTTAGAATAGAGTAGAAATTACGGATTTCTACTTTTTTTTTCTGATAAATAGCAGCCCTTTTATATATTGTCTACTTCAACGGTGCTGTTCACCTATCCTTTTATCTGAACAACACTTACACGATTAAGAGCTAACCGAGAGCTATCCTTGTTGGAAAAATATTTTTTTTAAGCCTTAAAATTTTGCGAATTATGAATGCTAAAGTCCTTTCTATTTTCTGTTTGTTCCTTGTTATTGCTCCATTTTATGTCCATGGCCAAGAGTCCCAGATTCGGCTCCTGAACCCCTCTTTGGAGCTCAGGGTTAATGAACGAATCCAACTTGAAGCAGAAGTCCTAAATGCAGAGGGTGAGGTGTTACCTGATACCGTAGTCTTTTTCTCTAGGGCTCGACGGTCATTAGTGGTTAGCCGTGAAGGAGAATTACAGGCGATTAAACCTGGTGTTCATACCATTTCGGCTATGACACTTGGCATGGATAGGATTCGTCAAGATTTTGAGGTAATGGTTCTTTTTCCACCCATCACCCGTGTGGATTGGGAGCAAGCTAGTCATACATTTTACACAGGTACTACATTAGATCTCGCCTTTGAGGTACGCGATTCACTAGATGCGGTTAGAAGCATAGATGATCTTATCATCAGTAGTAGCAACCAATCTGTTTTCAGCGTAAATGAATTCAACCAGTTGAGTCTTCACGCCGCAGGTATAGCCCAGCTTAATGTTCTAGCAGGTACCGAGCAATTTAGTTGGCCTGTGGAAGTAGTAGAAAATAAGGCCGCTAGCATGAGTCTAGCTGTCACTAACTCAAGCTCAGAGGCCATTAAAACAGGAGATGTGCTCCATTTTACCGCATCTGTGATGGAACTAAACGGAAAACCCCTAGCTAATATGCCTGTCCAGTACAGTTTTGTGGCTTATCCTGATGATCAATTAGGGCAGGGAAGCTCTGCTCAAATAGCTCAGGATGGTCGCTTTGTTGCTAACCATCCAGGCAAGTACTCTATAATTGCACGTTCCGGTGCTATTCAAGCAACCATGAATATTACTGTTGAACCAAGAAAAGTTCGTCGAAGTTTAGAAGTAGTAGGTAAAGGAATTGTGCCAGATGTCAAGACCTCTGATCTTTGGGTATGGGAAGGAGTTGACGGACGCGATTATGCCATCACAGGGACTTGGGGAGCCCGAGGGGAAGCATTTTTGTGGGATGTTACCGATCCAAGTAACATACACACCATAGATACGGTACAGGTAGATGCACGAACCGTTAATGATGTAAAGGTATCTGAAGATGGCTCCATTGCCGTTATAACACGCGAAGGAGCTTCTAATCGGAAAAATGGTATTATCATTCTGGACGTGACCAACCCCTCGGAAACTACCATTTTGTCAGAATATACCGATGGACTAACTGGGGGAGTACACAACACATTTATTTATGAAAACCATGTCTATGCAGTAAACAATGGGCGCAAATACGATATCATTAATATCGAGGATCCCCGCAATCCCTACACCGTTGGGGTATTTGAACTCGATACTCCTGGACATTCCATTCATGATGTCTGGATTGAAGACGGTATTGCATATTCCTCGAACTGGGGAGATGGAGTAGTGGTGGTTGATGTGGGGTCAACCAACTCCGCTGATATGCCCGGAGCAGGTGGTAGCCCAAATAATCCTACCCCACTTGGTAGTTACAGCTATCCGAGTGGTTGGAATCATGCCGCATTTCCCTTTACATCCAAGTCTACCGGTAAATTTTATGTAGCTGCAGGTGATGAAGCTTTCCCTTATGGGCTAGATACTCAGGGACCCAATCGCGCGGCGGGATGGATACATTTTATCGAATTTGATGGTTGGGATAATCCAGATGAAGTAGCACGCTATCAGGTGCCTGAAGCAGGTTCTCATAACTACTGGATTGAAAACGATGTCATGTATGCTGCTTTCTACAATGGGGGATTGCGAGTGGTTGATGTATCTGGTGACCTAATGGGAGACTTGTATGAACAAGGCCGTGAAATCGCCCTCTTTTTACCTTCAGATCCCAACGCTGCTATACCAAATTCAACCTTTACTTGGGGACCCCAACCTTACAAAGGACTAATCTTTCTTTCGGATTGGAATTCCGGCATCTGGGCAGTAAAGCTAGGTGAAGCACAAAATTAACTTATTCTTGTAGTTAACGAGCTTCTAAGACCCGTCATTTTAACAAGCTACTAGTATGAATACTTATACATCTATTCCTTTCAGTCTAACTTTTCTAGCCTTTAAAGGCTATTTAGCGAATTTTGTTCTATTGCTCCTTATTACATGCTCCATAAATCTAAACGCACAAGTCTATCAGGTATATGTGGCAGCTGAATCGGACGATGTTGTCCAACGAGTAAGCTTTGACGCAAACACTAATCAAGGATGGGTTGATGCTACCATTAGCGTGGGTAAACTCCCAACTGAAACGGATGGGCCTCATGGTCTCACCATATCACCCGACAAGAAACATTGGTTTGTTACTATTGCCCACGGTAATCCCTATGGTTATTTGGCAAAATACAGCACCGAGACCCACGAATTAAAGGGCACGGTCGATCTTGGCTTATTTCCTGCAAGTATGGAAATTTCGGAGTTTACAGGTCTTTTATATGCAGTCAATTTCAATTTACACGGGGAAATGGAACCTAGTACTATGATGATTGTAGATCCGGAAACCATGGACCTAGTAGCCGAGCTGCCAACTGGAGTGATGCCTCATGGAACTCGTATGAATTCTACTGGTAGAAAAGCCTATCACGTTTCAATGATGAGTGATGAACTGTTAGAAGTGGATACCTATGGCTTTAAGATAGCAAGAAGACTAGCACTAGCACCTAATATGGTTACAGAAACAACTACTGAGGAAACCGGAATGGAAGACTTAAAAGAACTCCTTAACATGGATCAGAGTTCTGGGAGCCGGATGGGTTGGATGAAGGAAATGAACAACCAAAGCGCTTCATCAGACCAACATTCACACTCCAGCAGTAGGCAAACCGGCCGTGAGAGTGATGCTGATGCGCTCGAGCACATGGAACACAAGGCACATATGCATGAATCGGCACCACTTATTAAACCCACATGGGCTGACCCACACCCCAACGATGCATTCGTTTATGTCGCGGGTAATGGTTCTAATGAGCTCATAGAGATAGATGTGAAAAAATGGGCCATAACTCGAAGAATTCCTACTGGAACAGCTCCCTATAATCTCGAAGTAAGCCCCAACGGAAAATGGCTGATAAGCTCGTTAAAAGGCGCTGCAGCCACGAGTGTCGTTGATCTTTCTACTGGAGAAGAACTAGCTCAAATAGCTAATTCTAGGCGAGTTTCACACGGAGTAGCCATTAGTTCTGACAGTAAATATGCGTTTATATCGGTAGAGGGAATAGGCGGTGAAGCTGGCTCAGTTGACGTGATCTCATTAGAAGCACTTGAACGAGTTGCGGTTGTTGAAACTGGAAAGCAAGCTGGGGGAATTAGTTTTTTTACCCTTATCGAATAGTTCTATTTATTGCTAAATGGATGGGTTGAGCTCTTGGAATAGCAGCTATTGGTTGATTGTTGATTAATGATTGTTGATCAAGTTAAAAAGATCGAGCAAAAAGGTATTTTTCAGGTTGTATAGTTTGTTGGTTTGTCTATATATTTAGTCATGGCTAAATAATTTATTAGTCTTACGTAACTCAGGCAAATTAAGCCACATTACGGTTTCACACTAACTTACTCTAAGCAAACTTAAAGAGATACCATTATGATACTACCTGACTGGTTTCTTGCACTACATCCTGTTGCACAGGCATTTATAGCTGGATTATTCACATGGGGCATGACCGCATTGGGAGCCTCCTTAGTTTTTTTCACCAAACAAGTGAGCTTTAAATTACTCGACAGCATGATGGGCTTCGCTGCGGGTGTTATGATCGCCGCAAGTATTTGGTCGCTCATTTTACCTGCCATAGACATGGCAGAAGCACAAGGACACATTGGTTGGGTACCCGCAGTGATTGGTTTCTTAGTAGGTGGGTTATTTCTACGGGTATGTGATCATTATCTCCCCCATTTGCATATTGGACTACCAAAGGATGAAGCAGAGGGAATTCCCACAAACTGGAGGCGCTCTACCCTTTTAGTACTTGCTATAACTCTTCACAACATCCCTGAAGGTTTGGCCATTGGAGTTCTTTTTGGAGCGGCTATCCAATCCGCTGACTTAGGAATGTCGGCTGCTCTTGCCCCAGCTATAGCTCTAGCGCTAGGAATTGGAATTCAAAACTTCCCAGAAGGAGTCGCCGTTTCTCTTCCACTAAGGAGAGATGGTATGGAAACTGGAAAGAGTTTTTGGTATGGGCAGCTTTCCGGCATTGTAGAACCTGTTTCAGCCGTCATTGGCGCCGCTGCCGTTATTCTTGTTCAACCTGTACTACCTTATGCACTGGCTTTTGCTGCAGGTGCAATGATTTATGTGGTGGTCGAGGAACTGATACCAGAAAGTCAAATGCACGGTAACACCGATATCGCGACCTTAGGCACAATGATTGGTTTTAGCGTGATGATGGTTCTTGATGTGGCCTTAGGCTAAGTAGGCCTTGATTATTGTACTCGAGTTGTAGCCTAGGCTAAGAAATTTTCGGTTAGCGGTGGAACCAGTTCATGATTGAGTTCATTGCATTAAAACTAAAATCCTTGACCCGGACACTGAGCTCGTGAGATCCGGAAACCACACTAAACATGACATGATATAGTTTTTTGCGTTTCTGAAAGGTGTGTTGTGAGTTACCAATGGATTGAATACGTATTTTTGGGATCCAAATCTGCTTTCTAGCGATTACTCTATACCTTATATATAGGTGCTTAGAGGAAAGCCCAAGCTCAGTATCCTTGTAGGAAATCCATCCATAGAGTGTAGCAGGGATACTTAGCAGAGCTGCCCAGGCTAACCAAGGCAACCAGTAAAGACCCAATAAAGTTGGGAATAACCAAAGATAATTAGGCCTTCGTAGGTATCGGAAAAAAGCTTTTCCTGGAGCCTTTGCATACGTTTGGAGCTCGTGCCCATCGTTGGACTCCAAGAGGTTTTGCGGGGGGATGGAGGATTCATGTACACTAGAAAGAACGTCTTGGGTTGAGTCCTGAAGTTCTTGTCTGGTTTGCTGGCTAATCCCCTGGGCTAGTTCCCAACTTCCAAAAAACTGCTGGAAAAAGGCCTCGCGTTCGTGGCTGTAGATTAGAGGAGCTGCCAACAGAGAACGTTGCTGCTGGCCTTGCTGGTGTCCTGCGCTAATGATAGAGATGGATTCTAGGCCAAATGGCTGGCGTAATAGTCCTTCAGTGGAGCTTATTGCTTGAATTCGGTGATAAGGGACAGTAGTTTGAATACGCTCTAGTAAACCTCGGGAAATGTGTAATTCTTTACCAACTTTGCGAATGGTAAAGCCGTAGTAGCGTACAATGCTCGATAAAATGGATAGCAGATAAGAGACCAAAATAACCGACGCTATGCTAAAGAGCACAAAGAACAAGCCCGGCTGCTGAATTAGTGGTATACGGTCAACAATCCACTGGATGTTTTCATCGGTAATGAAGTCTGATAATTGCCCTAATATGGTGCCCAGGATAGTAGCAATGATTCCAAACTCACCCGAGGTTAGTGCTAAGTAGAGTAAGCGTTTATTGGATAAGGTCCACTCAGGATTGTGGGTGGTATGCGGTTGATGATTATCAGGCGGACTTAGCTTAGTGTGGGAATGTTCGCCTTGATTTGGTAGTGCACTTATTTGTTGCTCTGCTTGACTTAATTCGGAGTTAAACTCCGATTCTTCGGCATTTTTAGGGTTTAATACATCCACAATAGTACGGGCCGTTTCGGCATCCAATGCAGAAAGTACTGCACGTTCCGACCCCCCTCCTGCAGTCTGGATGGTTAGGGAGACCAAGCCAAATATCCGCTGAATAATGCCGGCAGAAATTTCGGTTACTTGAACTCTATTTTTGTGGATATAGAGTTTTTTCTGAACAAAAATACCTTTATGTATATGTATTTCGTCTTCTAATAATTGATACTTAAAACGAAACCAACCCAGAATACCAAGGCCAAAAGCAGAAAGAAGTCCAGCACCTATTAGCCACAGGAAGTAGGGGGATTCGTTTCGCGAGCCCACAATAAATAGAATGACAAGGGTAAGTACATTTTGCTTTATGACTTCTAAAACCCCAGTAATGGTCGCTACCCAATGCAGTCGCTGAAACTCAAACATCTTCTTTTACCAACCGCACCATATCGGTGATTTTATCTTTGAGTTCTTGGGAAAGATCCTCTTCTAATGCGGGAATTTCGTGAGACGTAGCAGCATTTGAAAAGCGAATAACCGACAAGCCATAGGATCGATAAATAGGACCCTGACGAGTATCTACATGTTGGATTCGATTGATGGGCACCTCTGTATGCTGCACCCATATGATACCCCGGCGCATCTGAATTCCTTTATCATCAACCTGATAGCTCCACCGTGACCATCGAAGCTGAGGAAGAAAAGACACGATAAGGGCATAGATTATGATAGCGACAATCGCAGTACCTATTACCCATTCTAGGGCGACTACCTCTTTTGTATGAAGGAAGTAAAGAAAAGCAGCTGGAACAAAAAGAAAAAGTCCACTTACGGCGTATTGCAGACGCCAAGCAGGAATTGCATTAGGATGTATACGTTCTTCAAGCATATTAGTTAATTTAGTGAGGATCTAATAGTTTCATAAGGTTCTTAAATTTAAACATGGTCTTGAATTTTTTCAGGTTCTTGAACCCGCAACATGAGCAAAAAACCAAGTGCAAGCAACACTAACACAACCGACATTCCTATTCGTTGGCTTGCAAATAGTACTGTTACCCAACCCAATAATTTGGGGCCAATAAATGCTGTGGCTTTCCCAGAGAAGGCAAACAAGCCAAACATTTCGGTTCGTTTATCTTCTGGTGCCAAACGGCCCATTAAGGTTCTAGAGGCTGCCTGTACTGGGCCAAAAAACACGCCTAACATAAGTCCCCAAATCCAAAACCAGAATATATCCTCAACGAAAAGAATCGCAGTAACTGGGATAATTAAACCTATGAGTGAGAAAAGTATCGTTTTTTTACTCCCCGAACGGTCGTCCATCCATGAAAAGCCCACCGCACCAAGAGCAGCAGTAACATTCAGTCCAATTCCAAAAATAATAATCTGGGACTCATCCATTCCAAAGGTTCCTGCAGCATAAATACCACCAAAGGCATAGATGAGTATAACGGCGTCATTATAAATCATCCTGGCAAGGAGAAAACGGTAAATATTGGCGTAATTCCGGGCTTCTTTAATGGAGTTTTTAAGTTGCAAGATTCCCTCGGTAATGGCCTGACCCACTGGGATATTATTTTTAGGAATATCTGGAGTACGAAGAAACATGGGGATGGAAAAAACCAAATACCACAACGCCGTAAATATGAAGGTGGCACGTATGTGTTCTAGAGTCTCTCTATCTAACCCAAGCCAAGCGCCCCCATTTTCGATGAAGAGATACAAAGCTCCTAAAAGGCACACAATGCCACCCGCAAATCCCATTGCCCAAGACCATCCAGACCACCTCCCCAAATAGGATGGGGGGACCAAATCGGGAAGCATAGCATTATAAAAAATGAAGGCGTACTCCGCTCCTACGGTAGCGACAAAGGTGACCACTAAGGCATAGGTCAAGAATTCGGTACTGGGTTCGGCAAACCAGAGTAAAAAACTAGCTACAATCGACATGAGTGAAAAAGCAGCAATCCAAGGTTTTCTACGTCCAGACCGATCGGCAATAGCACCCAAAACTGGGGCGGTAAAAGCAATTAATAATCCTGCAGCCGAGACCATATTACCCCATTGCTCAGTCCCAGTGATTGCGTCAGCAGCTATGGAACGTTGAAAATAAGCGGCAAAAACGAAGGTCTGGATAATGACAAAAAAAGCACTATTTGCCCAATCAAACATGGCCCAAGACCACATTCCTTTTGACACCTGTGTAGGAGTCGAATGTTTGGTAGAATTCATACGGTATGCGTTGGTTAGGCTCAATGTAAGGATTGCAAACCTTAATTCGAATCTAACGCATTAATTTCTTGTAATGTATCCGAGTGGGCTGATCTTCGGTAATCCCCAAACGCTGTCTCCGGTTCTCTTCGTATTCAGCATAATTCCCTTCGAACCAATAGGCTTCACTATTGCCTTCGAAGGCTAATATGTGAGTGGCAACACGATCCAAGAACCATCTATCGTGGGAAATAACCACCGCACAGCCAGCAAATTCAAGCAGCGCTTCCTCTAGGGCCCGTAGGGTATTGATATCCAGATCATTGGTTGGCTCATCGAGAAGAAGTACGTTAGCCCCTTCTTTAAGCATTTTTGCCAAATGCACTCGGTTTCGTTCACCACCTGAGAGTTGAGAGGTCTTTTTTTGTTGATCACTTCCACTAAAATTAAATCGAGCGACGTACGCTCTCGAGTTAACCTCTCTGCTGCCTAGCATGAGTAAATCCTGCCCTCCTGAAATTTCCTCCCAAATAGTTTTATTAGGATCCAAGGGTCTTTTCTGATCTACATATCCAAGCTGAACAGTTTCCCCCAACATTAGACTACCTGCGTTGGGTTTTTCTTGTCCGGTGATCATTTTAAACAAGGTCGTCTTACCTGCCCCATTCGGACCAATAATCCCCACAATTCCACCAGGAGGTAGAGAAAAGTTCATATCCTCAACCAATAATCGTTCATCATACGCTTTTTGAACGTGCTCGGCGACAATCACTTTATCACCTAAACGTGGTCCAGCCGGTATAAATATCTCCATGTCCTCTCGGCGCTTTTCTTGCTGCTGGTCCAAGAGCTTATCATAGGCGTTAATCCTAGCTTTACTTTTCGCTCGACGCCCCTTAGGGTTTTGGCGAATCCATTCCAATTCTTGTTGAAGTGTTTTTTGACGCTTGGACTCTTCCTTTTCTTCTTGCTGAAGTCGTTTGGCTTTTTGCTCCAACCATGAACTATAATTCCCCTCAAATGGGATACCTTCCCCGCGATCAAGTTCGAGTATCCAACCCGCTACGTTATCCAAGAAATACCGGTCGTGTGTTACGGCTATGACCGTACCTTCATATCGAGCTAAATGCTGCTCTAACCAACCCACCGATTCGGCATCTAAGTGGTTGGTCGGTTCATCCAATAGCAGTACATCTGGCTTTTTTAACAATAAACGAGTCAGGGCTACCCGGCGGGCTTCCCCTCCCGATAAAACACTCACCGAGGTATCTCCATCAGGGCAACGCAGTGCATCCATGGCCTGATTCAATTTTGAATCCAAATCCCATGCATCGATACGATCAATTTGATCTTGCAATTTGGCTTGCTTTGCAATTAGAGCATCAAAATCAGCATCTGGATCTGCAAATTGAGCATTTACCGCTTCATATTCTGCCAGTAAATCTACCGTTTCCTGAACCCCTTCCTGAACAATTTCTTTCACTGTTTTACTGGGATCTAACTCCGGTTCCTGCGGTAAATAACCAAAAGTTACCCCCTTTTGGACACTTATATCCCCTATATAATCCTGATCCTCCCCCGCTATGATACGAAGTAAGGTCGACTTACCTGCACCGTTTAAACCCAAAACACCAATTTTGGCACCATAAAAAAACGACAAATAAATATCTTTTAGTACGGTTTTATTGGGTTTGTGGACTTTACTAACGCCCACCATAGAAAAAATTATTTTTTGATCGCTCACTAGGCTATATCTTTTGTTAAATTAAATTACAGTAATGTAATATGAATTTTTAGAATGAGCACTAAAGGTAAATTAAAATTAATCAAATTGATTTTTTTACTAGTTTTTTGCGCAAGCATGAACAGTAATAATTTGAATGCTCAAACATTAACTGAAAATATTGAATTCAATTTTTCTTCACATCAAGAATTATGGCGCCATTTAATTTGGTTACAATACTACGAAACCTCACTATCAACAACCATTGATTTAAAGAACGAGAATAAATTAAGAATTTATGGTTCTATATTTTGGGTAAATGGGCAAAGTATTGGAAACAATATTCAAGGAATATCAAATATTGAGGCTGATAGAGGATTTGAAATATTAGAAAGCTGGATACAATTTGAATCTAATTCTTCATTCTCTTTAAAATTTGGGATAGTAGATCTCAATTCACAATTTGATCATATAGAGTCCGCAGATTTTTTTATAAATCCATCCCAAGGAATTGGCCCAGATTTATCAAATACTGGACTTTATGGACCTTCTATTTTCCCTTACACAAGCCTAGGCCTTGAAATTATTTTTACAAAGAATAATTGGAAAATATCATCAGGCTTGTTTGACTCAAATAGTAGAATAACTAGAAAATTGCATCCTGAACCAAACTATAAACTGAGTTTGGATGAAGGGGTTTTGTTTATCAGTGAATACTCCACCAAGCAGAGAAATATTGGAGTAACGCTCGGGAGTTGGCTATCCACACACGAAAATAATGATAAATATCCAATTGGCGAACCACCTATAGCTTTTGGAATAGGCTTAAATAAAATTAGTTCCGGTATCTATTCACATCTGTATTCGAATAATAAAAATATTGATTGGTATCTAAGAGTAGGATCTTCAAACTCAAATACTGAATTAATTTCAAAGTATGTTGGCGGAGGCATAATCTATAAATTAAAAGATACCTCTAGTTTTGGAGCATCTTTTGGAAGTGCCGGTTTCTCTAAATTATATAAATCAATCTTTGATTATAGAGTTCAAAATTCTAAACACCCATATGAACATGTAATCGAATTATCTTTTAAAACAATAGAAAGTAAATTTTCAACTCAACCAAACTTACAATATACCATTAATTCAAAAGGGTATAAGAATAGAAATTTACTTTTCTATGGGATTAGAGTTACAATAGAAATTTAGAATTGCAACTTAACCCCTAAGCTGGGGATAAATGGATACATAAATATTGGCTCTCTCTTTAATTCAACCCAAGAACTTCGTCTTAAAAAATCTGGTACACCTTCTGGATTAGGATCTACGGGGTAGATTACATATTTATAACTTTGCACATTTTGAAAGTTCAATGCATTAATAATATCTAAATATAGATCATATCTAATACTACCATTTGTACCACTATATTGCGCTCTTAAATCAATTCTATTGTAGGCTGGATAACGTTTTTGATTAACATTTTCAAGCTCTCCAAAATCAGGATTTAGTTGGATATTACCCGTTTCTGGATCCGAAATAAAGAATGAATCACCCTGCCATGTAAAATTCATCGGATCTAATCCTATAGGCTCCGTATACGGAAGACCAGTCCCAAATCTCCATGTCAAATTAAAACTCCAGGCATCAGAAGATTGAAAGTTTGAAATGAAATTCATTGTATGTCTCCTATCATAATCGAAAGGATAGCTAAACATATTACCATCAATTTCTTCTTTTCGCTCAGATCTTGCCCAGATATAAGAAAACCAACCGGACAATTTATTATTATATGAAGGATATTTTTGTATTAGTAATTCAATTCCTTCTGATCTACCAGTACCATTATTAACAGGGGTATCTGTTAATCGCCACTCACGTTGTAATTCGAAGTAATAATTTTGAGGATTTAACATCGTATTTCCTTTATTAGTGACAGGATTAAAGACATCCTCAATAACTAGTAAGTTTTGATAGCTACGTGTTATCAAATTTTGATATTCTTTAACATATCCCTCAACTTCAATTTGCCAGCTTTTTCCAATATTTTTTGTTATACCCATTACAACTTGTTGCGATTGTTCAGATTGTAGGGTATTGACATTATTAAACTTTGATACATTAAAAATGTTGTCTGGCTCTATCAATTTTTCAAATCCAGGGCTTTGAATATATGTTCCACCTCCAAATCTTATAGTCCAACCTCTAGCCGGTAATAATGATACTCCAAAGCGTGGCAGCAAATATGCTTCATTATTGATCCCATACTGGACATATCGCATCCCTGGCTGAATAAATAAGCGGTCTTTGAAGAGTTCTAAACGATAATTTGCATAAGCATAGTATCGATCTGTTTTCGCTCTAGAATTTAGTGTATCACCAAAGGCTTCAAGCATACTAGAAGCATACTCAAAAGTAGCGAACATAGCTTCACCCAAACTATTCAAGCCTAAATCAATATCCAGGTTATTAACCAACTGATCATACCCACCTCCTAT
>NTKP01000028.1 GCA_002457365.1 Rhodothermaeota bacterium MED-G12 | reverse complement strand
CCTACTAGTCCGATCAATTAGCTATTGGATGGTTATTGATTTGGATAGCAGAAGACCCACGCGTATTCCAGAAGCCATACTTGCTCGAAGGTTTTCAGACCGGCCACATGCCTTAGAACCCACCAGAGATCGTCTTCGAGCGTTTGACTCAAGCGAGGCAGAACAGGAGTTAAGCATGCAAAGCTATACCTATCACCTTGACATGAATAAACATGTCAATAACACGCATTATGTTGATTGGATGCTTGAAATTCTTGAACCATCGGAGCGACTAAAATTGCGTTGGTTTGATTTGGTTTTTCTCAATGAATTAGGAGCTCAGGAAGCGTTACGTATACAAAGAATGGAGAATCGGTTACAACTCTTGAATACGGAATCAGATGTAATTGCACTGGCTAACTGGTCCTAACTCAATCCCAATCAGGAGCAAAATCTGGATTTACTACTCGGATATTTTTTTCCAAGTCGTCGATAGCAAAGAAATCCTCATCATCCAAATCGAACTCAGTGGCTTCCAAATTGGCTTGTAAATGTTCGGGCGTTGTCGCTTTTGGAATAGCTACCACCTGTTCTTGTTCAAGTAACCATTTCAAGGCAACTTGTGCGGCTGATTTCTGGTATTTCTTCCCTATTTCTTCCAACACAGGGTTGTTAATTAGACGTCCTTGAGCCAACGGCGAATAGGCAGTAATCATGAGATCGTGTTCCAATGCATAATCAAGTAAATCAAACTGCCCCAACAAAGGGTGATATTCTACTTGATTGCAAAATATAGGAGCCAAATACTCTTCTCTTGCTTGTTTTAACAAGGATAATGGAAAATTACTTACCCCAATATTTGCGACTTTACCCTGCTCTTTCAGAATAAGCATAGACTCGATTGTTTGGTCCAAAGGAACCTGCGGATTGGGCCAATGGATCAGGAGTAAGTCGATGTACTCTAACTTCAATTTGAGCAGGGAGGATTCAACTGATAAGTAGAGCTTATCCGCTTCCAGAAGGCTTCTCTCCACTTTGGTCGTAACAAAAAATTCTTCCCTCGAAATATGAGTCGCCTTAATGGCTCTGCCAACTTCAGCCTCATTTCGATATTCCTGTGCTGTGTCTATATGGCGATACCCCAACCTTATGGCTGTTTTAATAGTTTCTTCGGCTTGTTTACCGATTAGTTTATAGGTACCAAGTCCTAGTTCAGGGACTTCAACGCCCTGAATTAGCTTAGATTTCATGTGTGTGTAAAGATTAGGTTAAAGCAAAGTACAGTTATGAGTTAACTACCTAAAAACCCAGCTAAGCCTCCGATGATCAGTCATCGAAATTGGGTTCGTTAAGTAAACCTTCGGTAGAAGCTACCACATAGGCTACAGCAGCGTCCCCCGTAACATTCACTACGGTTCGGCACATATCTAAAATTCGATCTACCCCTAAAATTAGGGCAATACCAGCGGTGGGTACCTGAATGGTTTCGAGTACTACCACCAACATAACGATACCAGCTCCAGGCACGCCAGCGGCACCTATAGAAGCGGCCGCGGCGGTTACAACAATCATGAGCTGCTGAGCAATGGTTAAATCCATCCCTAAGGCCTGGGCAATAAATACCGCTGCAATCGCCTGATACACACTGGTTCCATCCATATTTATCGTCGCGCCAACTGGTAGGACAAAACTTGTCACCTCTTCGTCAACTCCTAGATTTTTCTCTACCCTCTCCATCGTGACGGGTAAGGTAGCTGCGCTTGAACTCGTGCTAAAACCAAGTAACATGGCCGGACGTATCGCTTTAAAGAATTGAAACAGACCTATGTCTTTGCTAAAAATCTTAAACATCGTGCTATACACCAAAAAGACGTGGACTAATAGAGCAAATACAAGGGTTAAGCTATACCATCCTAAGGCTCCAAGTAACTCAAGAGCTTTTCCTAAATCGTCCCCTGCTAAATCAATGATGAGTGACGCCATTAACGCAAATACGCCAAAGGGAGCCGTTTTCATGATAAGTTCAACTATGAGGATAATAACATCATTGAATGCATCAAATACCGTGACTAATGTCTTCGCCTTTTCGCCACCCATGTGAATGATTCCAACTCCCAATAAAATGGCAACAAATACAACTTGAAGCATCCTTGAGTTATCAGAGGCAGCGGCAAAAAAGTTATCCGGAACTACATCAACCACAAAGTCTAAAACACCTCGGTTGAGCACTTCACTAGCTGAAGCACTCCGGTCTTCCAGTGAACTAGAATAGGTTTCCTGAAGGCTATCCATGGTTTCCTGCGGTAATGATTTTCCAGGTTGAAAGGTATTTACCGTCACCAAGCCTATAGTTATGGCAAGCAAGGTCGTGATCATGTAAATGAGAACTGTTTTCCCACCCATGCGTGAAAGCCTTGTGGTATCATTTAAGCTAGCTACACCCGCCACCAATGATGCTAACACTAGGGGTACAGCAATGAGCTTTAATAACTTGACAAAAATGGTTCCGAAGGGTTTGATAAATTCTGTTGTGAACTCATTCCACCCTATGACACTAGACAACAAACCCCATGCTAGTCCTAAGAATAAACCGATTACGATTTGCCAATGTAATTTTTTATACCACATACTCACTGCTGAATAATTAAATAAATAACGATGGTTAACAGACTCGCCAGTCCAGCGGACAACCAATTAACTGTATTGTTGCCAACATACAAAAATTGAGAAGAAAAAAACCGGTTTGTTGAATTGACTAGGTATTGATCTTGGAAATGAGCTCCTAACCATGAATCCATGAAAGTGGCTACCAATCCAGTGCTAGCCACCAATATACCCATGACCAGTGAGTTGGTTGGCAGCAACACACCAACGAGTACACCAATACTAAGAGCTCCTCCTACAGCAGCAAAAGTACCCGCGATGCTTATAGCTCCATCGGTTCCTGGAGGCACTTTTTGGAAGCCATTGATGGACCAGGTCGTACCTTTAATACGGTTGCCACCAATTTCAGAAGCCCATGTATCTGAAGTGGCAAAGGCTAAACTTGAATATGCAGCTACCTTAAAGAGTTCAAGATCTACGAGTAACCCAAGTAGGGTGAAAAATCCAAACCAAAATCCATTGGCCCAAACCTGAGCGCCTGTTCTACGAAATTTAAGTTCCCTTACATCGTCCAAGCTTCGACTGTTTTTCGACAATAATGAACTACTAATGAAAAAAAACAACAATATCGCAGCCCCCTCAATTCCAGCGATACCAAAGGTGATAACACCAAGCAACCAAGCAGAAGTAGAACCATCAAGAGTGAGCCAATTCAAGAAAAATGAGAGTGCCCCAAATACTCCACCCGCTACAATCGCCCACAGAATTCTTTGCTGAACTTCTGCATCTGCCACTGCAACAAAGCCCAAAATGAGTAAAAAAAGCAGGAAAATGTTGGTTATTCTATCAATCACGGATATTTCTCTACTTCAAATTACCTTAGTTATTGTCCTTCGTTTACCTATTCACCTTGACTTTCTACTGTTATCCAAGCCCTAGTCCAGCATATTGGCTAAAGAGTTAAAAATGACTAATGACTTAGCTAAACCCAAACTAGTCTATTGATTCTTCTTCGGACTCTTGGCGGTCATGCTTCATGATAGCAAATATGACCAGTACGTACCCGGCCATTACCACGATAGGTGAGACATACAAGGAAACAAAACCATGAACTTCGTTTTCTAAATACATAGCGGCAAAACCGCCGACAATCAATAACACTGCAATTCCTAATAACTTATAATTGAATGCAGAAAAGAACATTGATGTGTTCGATTTTTTTAAATTTTGTTTTGCCATTGCTTTCGGTGAAGTACGTTTTGTTATCTGGTTCATTGATCTAGCATCGTAAAATGAGTTTCGAAAAGCATCCCATTCCGAGGAATTGCATTGCTTTACTATATTTTACTCACTTTTTTCTCACATATCTTTACAAATGCTAATTTCTTGACCGTCGCAAATTAGCTATTATTAGGTATAAGGACAAAAGCTAGATAAAAGAAATGACCCAACTTATATTGGCCTCACAAAGCCCCCGCAGAAAAGCATTACTACAACAGCTAGGAATACCCTTCGAAATTCAACCAAGCGGGGTTGATGAGTACACATCAACCAGTGACCCTTTGACTTTAGTAAGAGAATTAAGTCTTGCAAAAGCCAAGGATATCGCGAGTAATTACTCGAATGCGGTAGTGATTGGAGCAGACACCATTGTAGTACATGACAACGATATTCTTGGTAAACCTACTAGTGAACAAGAAGCAGCCCAAATGTTGGCCCGATTGAGTGGCACTCAGCATCTAGTGTACACCGGTGTTTGCCTTCAGTATGTAGACAGAGACGGAAATCTACAAGAGCCCATACTTTTTCACGAGCAAACCAACGTGTGGTTTCAAGCACTAAGCGCCTACCCTATTCAAAAATATATCGCATCGGGCAGCCCAATGGATAAAGCAGGGGCTTATGGAATTCAAGATGATTGGGGGGCTATCTTTGTGAAAAAAATTGAGGGTGACTATTATAATGTGGTTGGTCTTCCACTGAGCCGATGTTATCTTGAACTTAGTTCGTTAAAAGAGCGTTATAAGTTGGATTTGCAGTTAAGTACACGTTAATTCCTAAAACTCACTTCTAAAACTCATTGTTACACTATTTGCTAAAACTGGCGCAAACTCAAACTAATGATTGGTTATGCACGCAATGAAGTTTTATTTTATTCAATTCATGCTCAAACAAATTAAATACCGCACTTCACCGACTTCATTCCACTTCAGTTCTTCATTTATTGTTGGTATGCTAGCGGTGTTTGTGCTTTTGGCGGTAACTCCTGCTAGGGCTCAAAGTCAGAACGCTGGGGACAGAGGTCGTTTAGAAATTGCACTCCGGCTCATGCAGCAACAGCGCTATGATGATGCCTTGCCTATTTTAGAGAGACTACACCGTAGTGAACCGAACACCTTTATTTATTTTGACCGGTTGGTAGAATGTGAAATTGAACTTAAACAGTACGAAGTTGCTTTAGAACGAGTCAAAAAATATAAAAAAAATGGAAGCAACAGTGCTTTAACGGGGGTAATTGAAGGTGAAATTGAGTTTTTTATGGGAAATAAGGAGCGCGCATTCACTCTTTGGAACGACAATCTTGGAGCGCATCCTCAGATGTTGCAACTCTACATAAACACGGCCAGAACCATGGCCGATCGCAAAGCCTTTGATCAAGCCCTAATGGTATATCAAAAGGCGCAGCAAAATTTCAAGAATCCCATGCTGTTCATCTCAGAAATCCCCATGGTGCATATGCAGGCGGGTAACTATGATGAGGCTGTTAAAAGTTGGCTTACCCTCATACAAAATTCTCCCAATCAAGCTTCCGGTTTCCAACGCATACTGTTTCGATATAATGACCCATTGTTATATGATATTAGCATTATAGAATTAGAAGACTTACTCATGAGATTGGAACCTAATGATGTGCTTTATGGCACCTTCTATGAGTTACAAATTTGGCTACTCATGGAAACCAATCTGTTTGAACGAGCATTTAACACAGCACTCAGATATGAGGATAACACCCCCGCTCTAACCTATTCACTATACAGTGTTGGGAATCAACTACTCCAAAACAGAGAATACGAAAAAGCACTTACCTCTTTTCGATATTATTCCGATATAGGACATAATGAAATAAAGTGGCAGGCGCTGGATAAGCAAGCGGAAGTTTGGCTAACATGGGCTAAATATCTTGAAGATTACGACCTAATTCCCGTATCACAACGATCGTACTACACTGAACAGGCAAAACAACTTCTCAACGTAATACTATCGGAGGCCCCTAATTATCAAAATAGTGCCAGTGTGCATCTTCGCTTAGCTGAGCTTTACTTAGATTATGAAAAAGATTTAGATAAGGCCCGGCAGATTATACAACGTCTTGAACGCCAACCTGGCGATTTTTCTGAAGAACTGAACTACTTAAAAGGCCGCCTTGCCATGGCAAACGAGTCGTTTACAGAAGCCAGATTATTACTCACTAGGTCAAATAGGTCTGCTAAAGCAGGTGAAATGGCCGAAAAGACTCGATACTTCCTAGCGTTATCCGATTTTTATTCGGGTGATTATGAATTTTCAGCCATCCAACTAAAAAGTTTAGGTCGTCAGTATACCTCGTATTATGCTAATGATGCATTGGAATTACGCCTTTGGCTACAAGCCATCAATGCCATGGATTCTACTGCTCAAGTACATGTTGCCTTCCCAAGGGCTATGCTCGAAGAGCTCAAAGGAAACAATACTAAGGCAGAAGCGATGCTCTGGGAAATCGCCCGTAACCAAAGTAATCCTTTTTCAGGCTATTCTTACGTTGTACTTTATTCTTTAGGGGCTGTTTTAGAAGAATATGTTACCTCCTTGGACAAATACTTAGTTGATCAAAAAAATACCCCACTCAGGGAGCAACTAATGTGGCTGAGAGCTCAGGCGGCACTTCACTTAAACGCACAAGATTCATCCTCTGTGAGTTCAGATGCCTTATATTCGTACTATGAAGAGTTGATTTTATCTTATCCAAATGGTTTTTATAGTCCACTTGCACGAAAAGCATTAAACGATTTAAATATACCCTCATGAGTTATGTGAATTATTTCTCTCGCCCACACCTTTACCTTCGGAACCTATGCGGTAACCTAGGCCAGTTTGGGCTCTTTGGTTTGTTACTTGTGAGTAGCCTCATTACACCTCTTAGCGCCCAACAATTATTCATCCCCATGGATGAACGTCAGGCGAATCATCTCAAGGCATACGGACTCATCTTTAATCATTTGACCGAAGGTGGAAAGGCTACCTGGCTATTAAATTATCGCGGCGGTTCCTTCATGACCGATGAAAATGCAGCGCTTGTTAGAGAAGCACGCCTAAAAAATATAACCATCGAAGTAATTAGTAGTTCTCAGGCCACACGAATAACTCAGGATGTTGAGTCGCCTGGTTCAAACACATCGGTTGTCAACTTAGAAAAAGCCCCTCGAATCGCTGTTTACACGCCCAATCAAGCACTACCCTGGGATGATGCGGTCACCCTAGCGCTAAGTTATGCGGAAATTGACTATGATAAAATTTGGGATGTTGAAGTGCTCCAAGGTGGCCTGCAAAATTATGATTGGCTGCATTTACATCATGAAGATTTTACCGGGCAATATGGGAAATTCTGGGCAAGCTATCGAAATAATCCTTGGTATATCACTCAGGTAAAACAAATGGAAGCAATGGCAACTGAGTTGGGTTTTAACAAGGTCAGTGATCAGAAATTAGCCGTTGCCAAAACCATCAAAGAGTATGTAGGCAAGGGTGGTTTTCTATTTGCGATGTGCTCTGGGACCGATACCTTTGATGTGGCTCTTGCGGCTGAGGGTATCGACATTGCTCCTACCCCCTTTGATGGTGACCCAGTTGATCCTAATGCTCAAGAGTCATTGGACTATAGCGCAACATTAGCTTTCGAAAATTTCACTATCAGCCTAAATCCAGCGGAATACGAACACGCAGACATTGATGTGCCCGTTGCTATCAATGAGATCGATCAAAGTCTGGATTTTTTCACGCTATTTGAGTTTTCTGCTAAATGGGATCCCGTTCCAACCATGCTTACCCAAAATCACGTGAGTAGTGTTCGTGGATTTTATGGTCAAACAACGGCCTTCCGTTCTGATAAAATCAAGTCTTCGGTGGTCGTGCTTGGTGAAAGTCCTGGACGGGAACAAGCCAAATATATACATGGCACCTTTGGACAGGGAACCTATACGTTTTACGCAGGACACGACCCTGAAGATTATACCCACCGAGTCAACGATCCACCAACTGATCTGGCCTTACACCCAAACAGTCCTGGTTATCGTCTCATTTTGAATAATATTTTATTCCCAGCAGCTAAAAAGAAAAAACAAAAAACCTAATGCACGCCTCAAGAACGTTCGAAGACCTAGTTCAACTTGTTAAAATCCTACGCGTAGAATGCCCTTGGGATCGAAAACAAACCCATGAATCTATAAAAGATAACTTAGTCGAAGAAGTATATGAGGCACTGGAAGCCTTAGAAAATGACGATTTTGAAGAGTTCAAAAAAGAACTGGGTGACCTCCTCCTCCATGTTGTTTTCCATAGTGTAATGGCATCGGAAAGTACCCGCTTTACCATAGAGGATGTAATTGAGACACTCATGGAGAAACTGATCAGGCGACACCCACATGTATTTGGCGACAAAGTAATACATAGCGAAGAAGAGGTTTCTGAGAATTGGGAGATGATTAAAAAGAAAGAAGGTAAAAAGTCGACCTTAGACGGACTACCTAAACCGATGCCTGCGCTCATACGAGCACAAAGAATGCAGGAAAAAGCAGCCAATGTGGGATTTGATTGGCCTGAGTGGGAACAAGCATGGGAGAAAGTAGAAGAGGAAACCCAAGAATTCAAAGAAACCTTAGCATCAGGTTCAGCCAAAGATCGAGCCGAAGAATTTGGTGATTTACTCTTTTCTATGGTGAATATGGGACGCTTTTTTGATTTACATGCCGAAGATAGTTTACGCCTGACTAATACAAAATTTGAGCGGCGTTTCCGGTACATAGAACAGCAAGCTGAAAAAGAAAATCGTCCCTTAAATGACCTTAGTTTAGAAGAAATGGATAGACATTGGGAAGCCGCAAAAAAAGCGCTTTAAGCACTTAATTTATTGTCTGGGTTTCATTAACTTATAGTTCACTCTTGAAGAGACGTAACATCCTGTTTTATTACACAAATGCAGAGAGTCCTCACGCACACTCGCACTGAAAGGTACCGAAAAGGCAAGAGTAACATGAACATCTAACTAAACTTCGGAACACCATGGCAAACGATTTACATACCGGTTTTGACGAAACACTTTACCCATACATCAATAAAGGTTTGGATGGCGTAGTTGCTTTTTCCACCACCAAAAGCTCCATAGATGGGCAAAATGGTGAGCTCATTTATACTGGATACAATATAGATGTGCTTGCAGAAAAAAGTACCTTTGAGGAAGTTTGTTTTTTGTTGTGGAACGATCGTTTACCTACGCAAAACGAGCTGGATGATTTAACGCATAAACTTCAAGCCCGAAGAGATATTCCAAAAGTTGTTGTGGATTATCTGCACAGTGTTGATAAGGAATCCAAACCAATGTCGGTTTTACGAACAGCTACTTCTATGCTATCAGAAACCGATATCCATCTACCCGACGACTCTTATTACGAAAAAGCCATTAATATAACAGCGAAATTACCTACCATCATCGCTGCTTTTTCGCGACTCAGAAGTGGCAAAGAAATTGTCCAACCAAAAACTACTGGTTCTACCTCTTTTAATTTTCTGTACATGCTCAATGGTGAAGAGCCTGGAGTACAGGCTGAAAAGACCTTGGATTTATGTTTAATTCTCCATGCAGAGCATGGCATGAACGCGTCTACCTTCACATGTAGAACAGTTGGTGGGACACTCTCAGATTTATATTCTGCGATTACTGCTGCTATCGGAACCTTAAAAGGGCCTCTTCATGGTGGAGCGAATACCGCTGTAATGCAAATGCTAATGGAATTAGAAGAACAAGGCAAAGACGCCGACGCAGTTGCATTTACGAAAGATAAATTGGCCAAAAAGGAAAAAATTATGGGATTTGGCCACCGTGTGTACAAAACTTTTGACCCAAGAGCTCGTCACCTTCAGAAAATGGCTCAATCACTAAGTGAAGAAACTGGGCACGAAGAGTTGTACCGTTGGTCTATGGATATGTTGAATACGATGAATAGTGAAAAAAATATTGACCCAAATGTCGATTTCTTTTCAGCTACCGTCTATTTTTCAATGGGAATTCAGCCAGATTTGTACACGTGTATATTTACCATGAGCCGTATTGCAGGATGGGCAGGTCACTATATGGAGCAAATGGAGCATAACAGACTAGTACGCCCAAGAGCACTTTATGTTGGTGAAAAAAATATGGATTATACTCCTATTGAGGAGCGATAACCAAATTTACGATCCGCTTAGGCACAAATATTTCTTTGACCAAGCGGCTCCCTTCTAAATAGCCCTGAATTTTTTCAAGGGCTTTGGCTTGTTCAAGTACATACTCTTTGTCCATAGCTAATTCCGCTGGAACGTACAAATCGGCCCGTACTTTACCATTTATTTGGATGGGATACATAATTTCGTCGTCTACCAACCACTGTTCATCGAAGGCTGGCCACTCTTGGTAAGCTAAACTTTCTTGATGCCCTAACTTCGCCCATAATTCCTCGCTAATGTGAGGAGCGAAAGGGGACAATAACTGGATGAAATCTCTGGCTACTTTAACAGGCATTTGACTCCAAGAGTTGGCTTCGTTTACAAAAATCATTAAAGCGGATATAGCGGTGTTAAATCGCATCGCTTCAATGTCCTCACTCACCTTTTTAATGGCTGTATGCAGTACTTTAAGCTGTTCTTTAGTTGGTTCAATGTCACTGACCGTTGACTTGAGTTCCCCATCCTCATCATGGATCAATAGTCTCCAGGCTCGGTGTAAAAACCTATTAACCCCATCGACTCCTTTTGTACTCCAAGGCTTCACCTGCTCCAAAGGTCCCATAAACATCTCGTAAAGCCGAAGTGAATCCGCTCCAAATTCCTCAATAATATGATCAGGATTTATAACATTACCACGACTTTTAGACATTTTATGGGCCCTAGCTTCTATGCGTATATCAGTGCCCTTGACCACAAAATGATCCCCTTTTTTCTCAACATCTTCATCGGCTAAACGCACTCTTTCAGTAGCCTCATCGGCGTCATCAATAGGTATCCACTGTCCATTTTTTTGAGCAGCTGTGTACTCCATCTCACCTAAAATCATACCCTGATTCACTAATTTCTGAAAGGGTTCCTTAGTACTAACAACACCCAAATCGAACAAGACTTTATGCCAAAAACGTGCATATAGCAAATGCAAAACCGCATGTTCTGCTCCACCCACATACAAATCCACGGGCATCCAATACGATTCATAATCAGGGTCTACCGGGCCACCTTCCCAATCCGGGGATATATATCGCAAATAATACCAACAAGATCCCGCCCATTGAGGCATGGTATTGGTTTCACGCTTAGCTGGCTTACCTGTGGTGGGATCAATCGTGTTCACCCATTGGGTTGCATTGGCTAAAGGTGGTTCTCCATCACCCGTTGGCTGATATTTATCGACAACAGGAAGCTCTAAAGGGAGTTGATCCTCGGTCAGTGGGACTGGACCCTGATCGGTATGGAGTATCGGAAACGGTTCACCCCAGTAGCGCTGTCTAGAAAACAACCAGTCACGAAGCTTATAATTTATTGCCTTGGTGCCCACACCATGATCTTCCAGCCATTGAATCATGGTTTTTTTTGCCTCCTCTATACCCATTCCGTTTAAAAAATCAGAATTAATAGCTGGACCATCCCCCGTGTACGCGTTACCTGTAAATCCTTCCTCGGGTTGAACCGTCCGTACAATAGGCAAATCAAAGGCCTCTGCAAACTCCCAATCTCGCTCATCCTGCGCCGGTACGGCCATAATGGCTCCTGTTCCGTAGCTTGCGAGTACATAATCCGCAATCCATATAGGAATCTGCTTGTTGGTTACTGGATGATTGGCATAAGCCCCCGTCCAAACTCCAGTTTTTTCTTTAGATAATTCTTGCCTATCCAAATCCGATTTAGCCGCGGCACTTTCCACATAGGCCTGCACGGCTGAACGCTGCTGCTCACTGGTAATCTTTTCAACCAAGTGATGCTCAGGGGCAAGTACCATGTAAGTTGCTCCAAACAAGGTATCGGGTCTGGTCGTAAACACCCGAATAGGCTCGGAATCATATCCTTCTATGGCAAAATCAATTTCTGCACCAACAGACTTCCCTATCCAATTTCTCTGCATATCTTTCAGAGATTCAGGCCAATCAAGCTCATCCAAATCCTGAAGCAAACGCTCTGCATAGGCAGTAATTTTTAGCACCCATTGACGCATTGGACGCCGAACAACGGGGTACCCACCTACCTCGCTCTTTCCATCAATGACTTCCTCATTGGCTAAAACAGTCCCTAATTCTGGGCACCAGTTCACGGCTACCTCGTCCTCATAGGCTAAACCCATTTCATAGAGTTTTAAGAAAATCCATTGGGTCCACTTAAAGTAGTTTGGGTCTGTTGTATTTACTTCTCTATCCCAGTCATAACTAAAGCCAATAGCTTGTAACTGCTCACGAAATCTTTTGATATTATGCTCCGTGGTAATGCGTGGATGAGTTCCAGTTTTAACAGCATACTGCTCGGCAGGTAGACCAAAAGCATCCCAACCCATAGGATGAAGCACATTAAACCCCTTCATTCTCTTATACCTAGCTATTATATCCGTAGCAGTATACCCCTCTGGATGTCCCACATGCAATCCCGACCCACTAGGATAAGGAAACATATCCAGTACATAGTATTTTGGCTTGCTACGATCCGTGGGTGTTTTAAACGTCTTTTGCTCTAGCCAATAGGTTTGCCATTTCTTTTCAATGGCCTCTGGATTATACGAATGCATAAAAAAGTGTGTTAATGAATACGGTCGTCGTTCGACATCGGTGTTACAACAGGCCTTAGTGTGAACCTAAGGTTGTTGAATTTCTATTTCAACAGAGCCCTAAAATAGGGATAAATGAATTAAATAATGAAGGGACAAAGATACCTTAGTATATCAATCCCATCGGGCTTCCAATACAAAGGAGGGCGTTGAGCGGAGTCGATTGATTCGATATCAAAAGAGTATTTATAAGGCTTTTTAACGTCTGAAGCTTTGGGACCTACATAGTATATACTCTGTAAAGCCGAACCAAAACGTTCTACTAGATTCACTAAGTCTTCCTGATTGGCATGCACCCAATAGACCACCCGATTATTACTTGGTTCAGGAACATACTCAATGGGATGTTCCTCTATCATCCAGTCTCCAACATCAACAAACACTCGGTCTACCGCAATATTATATGCTTTTTTGTAGGTTAAACGTGTTGATTCAGATCGATTGCCCCCTTGTAAAGGAATTTCAGCCATTTTTAGATTTGCAGAATTGTTCTGCTTCAAAGCATCCGATTGCTCCAGCGTGTTGGCTTGCCGTAAAGAACCATTCTGCTCCAGTACATTTTTCATTGCATTTTCTAATGGAATTCGCAGCTCATTAAGCCCGACGGGGGAAACCACCACTCCAACCGATCGGCACCCTTTTCCACCATGTCTCATCAGCGCATCCATAAACTCTGTGGACTGTTCAATAACAGCCTCTTTGCTTGAACAATAAGCTATTGAAAATGACGCGATACGGTTCAACCAGGGCGTTTCTTCATCCAGTGTTCGAGCCTCAGTCAAGGTTTTCCTTACACTACTTAAGGAAGATTCCGATCCAGCAAACAATACTTCATCATAGTTATTTACTGGTATCTCTGCTGTATTTTGGGTCCAATGCTGTATCTGTTCTCGCCAACCAAATTGAATCAACCAAGATAATATGGAGGATAAAAGATAGGGGTCTTTTCGTGAAATTTTACCGGTGTAGCAATGGCCTGCCAATAAAACAGCAATAACATCCTGTAACCCTACTAGGGGGAGATTTCCAGCATGAATACATAATATATGTGATCGTTCTCTTAGCTGGGTAACTCTATACGCTTCTATATTTTCATTGTCAGTAGACTGAGCATCTAGCCAATGTCGTGATTCGTCACTAGATGGTCGATCACTGGTACATTGATCCACCCAGTGTACCAGATCACCGGTTTCTAGACGGCTCTTAATAGCAGAAAGCTGAAAATAAATATCCTCAGAACTAAAATCGGTCCCTAAAATACTTTGCTGAATAGCTTCTTGCATTCCAGATTGCTCATCATCAAACCACTTGATTAGGTGCTCCTGTAATAGAAAGGCTCTTTCTTTCGCCTGCTTCGACCAATTCTTACCCAACTCGTATGCCTCCTTCGAGCTGCTTTGATGTGATTTAGACCGGGCTAATTTATCCATCTTGTTCCATTAGAAAGTTACATCCACGCAAAGAGGTGGGTTCCCACCTTCCAAGTACCTGAAATCTTCCCTCCTCATCCTGTACTCCCCGATCACCCGTTAACATAAAACTACATGAATAGATATTAGCTAAATCAACAATCCCAATTTGTCCTTCCTGCCCCGACTCTAACACCTTGTTAGGTTGATCTGGATCTACCACTACTATCTTCATCCAATCTGGACTCTCCAGCCACAGTCCCTTGGAAGTGTACGCTTGACTCAGGCACTCTGTCATCCCATATTCGGTGTGAAGTTGCTCAGGGGCGCAATTAAAACCCTGCACTAGCCGTTCAAACAAATCCACACGTGAGATTGCCCGCCTAAACGTTTTCATCCCACCCGTTTCCATAATACTTACCTCTCTTGGAAGACTTAGTGGCTCATTCTCTCGCTCATGTCGCTCGATTAGGTCTAACCAACCAAATGCAGCCCCAAAAAGCATTACACGGTGCCCATCTCCCACCAATTTATTCAACTGCTGTAAAGGCAAACACTCCTCGAGGGATAAGTAGCGACTTTCTTGGGTATGATCCCACTCCATCAACCTGTCAATCATATACAGCAAAGAAGATTGTGGATTTTCGGAATAGCCAGGTGTATAGGCCCAGATAATCCAGTTATCCCTGCCAAATCTAGCTTGCCAAGCAGCTCGAATAGAAGCATCATAGAATGTGGGGTTTAGTACACGATGACGGCTACGCTGCATGGCAGATGTTCCACTACTTAAAAATTCCAAGGGTTGAGCATCTGCTTTCAAATGAGTTAAATAGGTGGATATCTCAGTGTCCCCGACTAAAGCATCATGAGTCCATACCGCTGCATCTTTAAACGCTTGCACTGGTAATAAAGGGGGCAGCTCATCAAAACAGCGATAATAATCATCGGCAGACCAACCCAAAGCAGTACAATATTTTTGGTAGACCGGATTCAATAGGTACTGAAAAACAAATATATGGGCTAATTTCTCATCGAAATTAAGGGTACTGTTTAAAAAAAAGGGGGTGACTGGTTCGGCTAACGACACATGGAGTTCCGGCATTCGCTGCTTGAAATGCTCAAATGTTTGGCTTGATATAGAAAAGGGCTCATTCATATTAAGGCGACTATTTGTACCCATCGAGTTACTCGTTATCCTGTTTTTGAATAACATCTAAAGAAAACAATGCCTGCTCAAATAATATCCATAGTTGAGATTCTTCCATTGTTGAATGAACCCACCTACCATACTTTTCTTCTAATTCATCCCATCTGCCGGCATAGGTAGTTAGGAAAATGTTAGATTCATACGCGCGATCTTGGGTAAAATCGTAGCTTCCTAGCCAAAGACCATTGATACTCATACGAGCAATTTTTTGACTTTGAGTACTATATAATTCAATGTAATCGGCCTTACAGTACATAAAATTAATCCGACCCATAGCTTCGGAAAGGGCACTAAACCCAAGGTAATCTCCCTTTGAATTAAAGCGATGTATACCTTTCGCCTGAGCATCCCACACCTGTAAATGGCCACTATCGAGTAAACAAATTTTTTCAGGCGTCCAGCTTCGAGTAGCACTAAAGCTATCTAGTCCCATAGCATAATCTACATTAGCTCTCGTAATATCTAAGCTAGATAGATAATGCAATTGATGATCTAAGATTTGTATACGCCCATTTTCTTTATCTGCTACGTAGATCTTTAGTCCATTATTGCTAGCTATGTCACTCGGAGCATGAAATGATTGCACCCCGGCCCCGTGTCCACCTGCCTCAATGAGTAGTTTTCCATCTGAGTTAAACAAATATATCTTATGCTCAGCTTTATCACTCACAATGAATCCATCCATACCCTTAATCATAGCGGAAGCTTGGGTAAAGGTAGCCACAGGAATAGGATTTTTTTGTGGTAGGTAATAACTCGTTTCTTGAGATCGAACGAAATCAAGTGGGGGTATGTCCACTGTGCTTTCAGCGGTGTTCTGTGGTGTACTCTGAGCAGTCATCTGGCTCACTACACTATCAGGTTCATGTAGACGTACTCCAATGTTTGCGCTAACGACTCCATTCTGAGCTATGGAGAATAATACCAAAAACCACAAGTGTGAGATCTTAATAGAGCTAGAATGGTGTACATCTTTATTCCTGTGAAGTACAAGAAAGTAGCGTAAACAAGCTTTAATAGTACAAGCTGCTATTTGAACTCGAATATACCCATTGATATGATGGTAGATTACATTCATAAAACATGGTTCAACCCTTTAGCGCCAATATCTTTTCGGTAAAACATTCCCTCAAACGAAATAGATTCGAGGCCTTTGTAAGCCATTGATATTGACTCTTGGAGTGTTGAACCAGTACCGACCACATTTAACACCCGGCCACCCGCAGTACATAGTTGTCCATCTTGGTCCTTTGTACCCGCATGAAAAACCTGAACGGCTTCTACTTTTTCGAGTTCATCTAAGCCAAAAATGGGAAATCCTTTATCATAACTCACAGGATAACCACCTGAAACTAACACCACTGTTGTTCTATATTGCTGATCAAATACGATGTCTTCCCCTAGAAGTTCGCCTCGTGTACTTTGCACTAAGTGAGTGAGTAGATCGCTTCGAAGTCTTGGTATAACCACCTGGCATTCTGGATCACCAAACCGGCAGTTATATTCTACTACTTTAGGACCCGCTGATGTCATCATGAGACCTACATACAAAAATCCTTTATAGGGGTTCCCTTCGGCAGCCATGCCCGCTATAGTTGGTGCAATGATAGTTTCTGATACCGAATTGAGCATATCTTCTGCGAGGAGCGGAGATGGTGAATAGGCCCCCATACCTCCCGTGTTTGGACCTTTATCACCATCAAGTTGGCGTTTATGATCTTGTGCGGTTCCCATAATTTCAAAGTGTTCACCATCGCACAAGGCAAATACAGATGCTTCCTCACCAGGCATGAATTCTTCGATTACTAAAGTTTGGGCTGCGTCTTGTAATGATCCTGTGCGAAGCTCTTCTAAGCCAGCTAGAAGTTCTTCCCGATTTTCCGGAATTAACACACCTTTACCGCCGGCTAAACCATCCGCTTTCAACACTACAGGGTATTGATTGTGAGCATCCACATAAGCTAGTGCTTCGGCATAATAGTCCCCACTAAACACTTTGTATGCTGCGGTAGGTATGTTATGGCGAGCCATAAAATCCTTAGCAAATTGCTTACTTCCCTCTAATTGCGATGCAATGGTACTAGGCCCGAAAACAGCGTGACCCTTAGCCTCTAAAAAATCGGTTATCCCAGCAACCAACGGTTGTTCAGGGCCTACAACCGTAAGACCAATATCTTTATCCCCGATGAATTCTAGTACTTGTTCAAAATCTAAAGCATCCAAAGCCACATTCACTCCACATGCGTGGCTACCTGGATTACCAGGTGCTATATATAAGGTATCGCAAAGAGGCGATTGGGATAAAGCCCAAGCCAATGCATGTTCTCTTCCCCCACTTCCTAGAAGTAATACCTTCATATCCTTATTCTTCCTCTAGGCTTTGTTGAGAATCGACTTTTCCTGCAGAAATACTCAATGCTTCCGCCGTTTCAACAATACCCACAAAACTCTCTGCATCCAAACTTGCACCACCAATTAACCCACCATCAACATCTGGTTGGCTTAGTAATTCATGAGCATTAGTTGGCTTCATGCTCCCCCCATAGAGAATACGGATAGCTCGTGCTGCTTCTCCAAACTGTTCAGCTAAAATGGAGCGAATAAACGCGTGCATTTCTTGTGCTTGTTCTGGGCTTGCTGTCTCTCCAGTTCCAATAGCCCATACCGGTTCATAGGCAACGACGACTTGAACTGCTTGTTCTTCGTTAAGGCCACTGAAAGCAGCAAGAGTTTGGCTTTTAACCACCTCAAAATGTCGATTCTCTTTTCGCTGCTCTAATAATTCTCCGACACACACAATGGGTGCTAAATCATGACTAAGTGCGGTTTGTAATTTTTCACGAACTAAGGCATCATCTTCATGAAAATAGGCCCGCCGCTCAGAGTGCCCTAAAAGGACGTAACTACATCCTGCTTCTACCAACATAGATGCACTTACTTCCCCTGTGTAGGCTCCCTTTTCAGCCTCATGCATGTTTTGCGCCCCCACAAGTATATCGCTTTCGTGTAGTTGATCAATAGCCATAGATAATGACACAAAAGTTGGACAAACCAAGACATCTATATCTTCAGAAATGATCGCCTTTCGCGCTTTTATGGCAGATAATAAGTCGGAGGTAAATTCTGCTCCTCCATTCATTTTCCAGTTACCCGCAATTAGAAATTTTCGCATAATTAATAGATTACAAAATTAGTTCGAGGTTAAGTGTGGTGTGAGATAGGGTATAAAATCATCGAGTTCTTCACCAATAAATTTCCGGATGATTTGGCCTTCGGCATCGACTAGTATTCGAGTTGGATAGTACTGAATATTGAAGGTTTCAACCAGAGATTTTCGATTCATTGTTGGTGGTTCCGCAATAGACCAGAAGCGATCTCTTTCTTGAAAAAACGCTAATATAGTGGTGGCACTTTCATCAAAAGCCATCGTATAAATTTGAAATCCACGTGGAGCAAAAAGTTGATAGCTAACCGTTAATTCTTCGTATTGCTGTTGATACAATCCATTTTCCATAAGAGTAAATTCCAGCAAGGTAGGCGATCCTTTAATACTCTCTTCGTCAATGGTATCCCCTTCGGTGCTAACAAAGCTAAATGCTGGAATAAATGTACCTGGAGCTAAATCTTCAAGTTCAAAACGCATGTTTTTATACCAAAACGAAAGCTCTTCTTCTTCGTACAAACGCTTGAACCGGTCTAACCTATTTTTTCCCTGATCAACTCGTAAGGAATCATAATACAACTCAATGAGCATTTGATCGATTGCTCGGGCTTGTTCTTTGTTGCTAACGAGTGACTGCAAGGAGTCTAAATAGTGAACCCCACGATCAAAACCACTGGTTGTACTTACGTAGTCTTTTCCAAAGGTTAAGGCAAGCCCCAGTGACTGTTCGTTGTCGAGGCCTTCATTAATCAGGGCCATCATCTTCTGTTGGTCAATGTCTGATAGTATTTGCACCGCTGCCTCAAGTGCGAAGGAGGAAGCAAAGCTTCCAGGATAATCTCTATACACCTGTTCATATAAATTGGCCCACTTTCGTAATTCATCTACAATAGCGGTATCGGCGAGTGCTCCTATAGCAATAAATCGACGGGTACGGGTAAAACCTGCATCGACCCGGTCAAAAACATCTACTGCTCGTTGTTCTCTGGAATCTACCTTCAACGTTTGACCAATGCCTGGAAATTCTCCGGTGAAAAGCACGCTATCTCCCTGTGCTAAAAGGACTCTCATACTTAAAATCGGGCTTCCATCCCGGCTAATTTGGAGGGGATAAGCTCCTGCTTCATCAAAGCTTATGGATCCTTTAATTTGCCCCATACTATCGGTTTTTCCTATAAACAGGGTATCAATAACGCTATTTTGCGTTTCTTGCGAGTACAATAAAAATTCAAATCCTTCTCTATTACGAGTTTGATCCAACGAATCTGCCACATCAATTTCAACAGCAAAGTAGCTTTGATTGATCGGTTCTGGGCGGTTACATTGGCTTAATAGAAAAGCAAAGAATAACAAGACCATGGCACCATGAACGCCAGTGGGGGAAATCGTACCCTTTGGTAACAATGATTGTTTTAGTTCTGGCTTGTTCATTTTTTCCTTAATTGTCGTTAATGCCATTTTGCTGTTCTAATCGCTATTGATACGTTAGTTGCCTTTATCCAACTCATCATCAGGTTTTTAGTCTAAATATTTGCGAACAAATTCATTCGCCATTTTAGGATTAGCTTTTCCCTTAGAGGCCTTCATCACCTGCCCCACAAAAAACCCCATCAATTGCTTTTTCCCGTCTCGATATCGTTGGGCTTCATCTGGATTCGCTTCAATAACTTGCTGTACCAGATCATCCATATAATTAGTATCCGAAACTTGAAGTACATTCAACGCCTCTGCTAATTCATGCGCTGAGGTATCTTGCTCTAACATGGCATTAAATATGGTCTGCTGAGCGGATGAACTGACTTTGTCTGAAGCTCTGAGATCCAACAATTCAGCTAATCTTTGCACCGATAGAGGGAATTCTTTTATGCTAATACTTTGCTCATTTAGCACTCGGAGAACGTCACTTAAAACTAGACTAACCGAGGCTTTCACATGGCCACTTTCGGAGACCAGTTCTTCAAAAAAATCGGCAAGATATCGATTCTCTGTTAAGGTGACCGCATCGATTTCGCTGAGTTGATATTGTTCCACAAAACGCTCTTGACGTACATGAGCAAGCTCCGGTAACTCTGCCTTTATCTCATCCAACAAATCATTAGTTACAATAATGGGCGGAAGATCTGGTTCTGGAAAATATCGATAATCATGCGCCTCCTCTTTAGATCTCATGATTCGAGTCTCCATTTTACTAGTATCCCAAAGCCTAGTTTGTTGAACGACTTCCCCTCCCGCTTCGATTAGTTCAATTTGCCTGTAAATTTCAAAATCTATGGCTTTTTCAACATTTCTAAAGGAGTTCATATTTTTGAGCTCAGTACGAGTACCAAATTTTTCTCGACCCCTTGGTCGAACCGAAACATTGGCATCACAACGCAAACTACCCTCTTCCATATTACCGTCACAGACCTCAAGATATTGAACAATCTGTTTAATTTTAGACAGGTAGGCGTAGGCTTCTTGTGGGGTACGCAAATCTGGCTCCGACACTATTTCGATGAGTGGAGTACCCGCCCGGTTTAAATCTACCAACGTATTATAAGGATCTTGATCATGAATGGATTTTCCGGCATCCTCTTCCATATGGATACGCGTAATCCCTATGCGTTTGGTGTACCCTTCCACTTCTATGTCTATGTATCCACCTTTACAGATGGGTGTTTCAAACTGAGATATTTGATAACCTTTTGGTAAATCAGGATAAAAGTAATTTTTCCTAGCAAAGATAGATTTAGGGGCAATAGAGCAATTGGTAGCCAAACCCATTTTAATGATGTAACGGACTAGATTTTCGTTTACTAGTGGCAGGGTGCCTGGGTGACCTAAACACAATGGGCTAACTTGGGTATTGGGTGCCTGGCCATACTGCGCTGCTACAGGAGCAAATGCTTTGCTTTGAGTTAGTAATTGGGCGTGTACTTCCAAACCAATTACCGCTTCAAAATCTTTATGATCGATGGTATTCATAACTCTATTTATCCTACTAATTTAGACTCGAAAGATATTAAAGTTGACGCTTAGTATTTGTGTTTTTTTCGGGTTCCTGCCGCTTATAATAACAGGCGGAACGATGCTTGCAAATTCCCTATTTTGATGATACTTGTACCTACACAGCGAAATTTTATTTGTGACACAACACAGCTTAATTCCTATATCCCCCCAAAAAAAGGAGCACCTATGACCAGACAAAGAACGAAAGAGCAACTCGCTTCAAAGCTAATATGTACGGATACTATGATGTGGTCTAGTTTTATAAATCTCCCAAAAAACAACTTTGCGAGGTTTTTTGGATTAGCCTTACTCCTAATTGGACTATTGGCCTGTACGTCAACCACCGAAAAAGGAATAGGAAACGCATCAGAACAGACTCAAGCGATACAAAGTACCATTGAAGATATTGATGTTGCTACCTTCGCAGCACATATGGAACAGGATTCAGTGATTATTTTAGACGTTAGAACCTTAGCAGAAGTTAACGCAGGGGCTATTGAAGGTGCTATGCATCTTGACTTTTATCACCCTGACTTTCAA
>NTKP01000027.1 GCA_002457365.1 Rhodothermaeota bacterium MED-G12 | reverse complement strand
GATTTAGCCGATTACCGGTATCAACGTTTGTCTACCGGACAGCAGCAAAGAGTCAAATTAGCCATTGCGTTATCCCGTAATCCTAGCGTACTTTTCCTAGACGAACCTGGTGCCAATTTAGACGCACTTGGCAAAGATTTGATCAAAGGACTATTAACTGATCTCCGAAAAAAAGGAACCCTCCTTTTTTTGGCCTCAAACGACCCAAAAGAACTAGACTTATGTGACCGGATACTGGATTTGGATCACTAAACTCGAACTTGTAAAAACACTTCTAACCTTAATCCCTTTTCCCGTGATATCAACCTACGATTACCAACTCGCCGATTTAATATTAGACCATAGCACCGAAGTACAAGCAAACGATCATGTGATGGTACAGCTAATAGGCTTAAATGGGATTAACCTTCTCCGAGCACTGGTTCAAGGGGTACGGAAACGAGGAGCTCATCCTTTTGTCCAAATTGAAGACACTGAAGTACAAAGAGAGCTGGTTGAGCAGGGGAATGAAGATTTTTGGAAAATTCAAGCCAAGGTTGACCAGCTTCCACTCATGAAACAGATGGATGTATTTATCGGCATAAGAGCATCTGAAAATATTTACGAACAATCTAAAGCCAGCAAAGAAGCTAACAAGGCCTATTCAGAACATTTTTTAACACCTGTGCATTTTGACGAACGCGTAAACAACACACGTTGGTGCATCATGCGGTATCCATCCCCCGCCTTTGCTATGAATGCGAAGTTACCGACCCGCGAGTTCACTCAATTCTATTATGATGCATGCCTGGTGGATTATGGACAGCTCAAAAAAGCCATGGAACCATTGGAGAAACGCCTACGAGAAGCCGATCAGGTTCATCTTAAAGGAGAGGGTACTGATATAGTGCTTTCGGTAAAAGGGCAAAATTGGATTCCTTGTTATGGCAGGCATAATATCCCAGATGGAGAACTATTCAGCTCACCTATCATCGATTCGGTGCAAGGAGTCATTACCTATGCTCCTAGTGTGTACCAAGGCAAGCCTTTTGAATTTGTAACACTTGAAGTCAAGGATGGGGTAGTAATCGACTTTGACTCCTCCAATAACGATGCGCTTCGGGATATTCTGGATACAGATCAAGGATCTAGACGTTTTGGTGAATTTAGTTTTGGTACGAATCCAATTATTTCTTCACCGATGTATGACATCCTGTTTGATGAAAAAATCTTTGGCTCTAACCACCTTACATTAGGTAAAGACTATGAGGTAGCCCCCAACGGCAATAGCAGTACTATTCACTGGGATCTGGTCTGTATAGGGGCGGATGTTTACCTAGACGGTGAACTCATCCGCAAAGGTCGAGAATATGTGGTAGAGGATCTAAAAGGGTTGAATCCCTAATTCACTAAGTGATCTAGTTTATATCAACCTATTTCTCATCAAACTAGTCTACATCAAAGGAAATACCTTGTGCTAAAGGTAAGGTATCGCCCCAGTTTATGGTATTGGTTTGGCGTCGCATGTAGGCTTTCCAAGCATCGCTTCCAGATTCACGACCTCCTCCCGTTTCTTTCTCCCCACCAAAAGCGCCCCCAATCTCGGCGCCACTTGTACCTATATTAATGTTCGCAATTCCACAATCCGAGCCCGTTGCACTTAAAAAACGCTCGGCTTCACGTAGGTTCAACGTAAACATTGCTGAACTCAAACCCTGTTTTACTCCATTATGCATGGCAATAGCCTCTTCCTGGTTGCTGTACTTTAAGAGATATAAAATAGGTGCAAATGTTTCTTCTTGGACAATCTCGTAATGATTTTCTGCTTCAACAATAGCTGGGGTTACATAATTACCTTCTCCTTCCAGAACCTGTCCACCGCAAATAAGGGTTCCTCCTTCTTCTTGAGCCTTTTTAAGCGCATTCTGCATAGCGATAACCGCATCCTGGTCAATCATTGGTCCGACTAATGTGCCTGGTTCTAACGGATCACCAATGGTGATTTTCTCATAAATACTAACTAAGCGTTCTTTCACTTGGTCGTAGACATCTTCATGAACAATAAGACGACGTGTACTTGTACATCGCTGCCCACAGGTACCCACCGCTCCAAAAACGGTTGCCCGAATTGCCATTTCCAGATCCGCATCTTTGCTAATAATGATCGCATTGTTTCCTCCTAACTCAAGAATACTCTTGCCCAATCGACCACCAACAACTTTAGCTACTTCCTTACCCATACGTATGGAGCCTGTAGCTGATATTAATGGAATTCGCGAATCGGTAGTCATCCACTCACCTAATTCACGATCACCTGTCACCAAATTAAATATACCTTCGGGTAGGTTATTTTCTTTGAGCACTTTAGCCACGATTTTTTGAATGGCTGCTCCACAAAGCGGCGTTTTTTCCGATCCTTTCCACACCATTACGTTCCCACAAACAGCGGCAATCATTGCATTCCAACTCCAGACAGCCACTGGGAAATTAAAAGCGGATATGATGCCCACAATTCCCAACGGATGCCACTGTTCATACATTCGATGCTCCGGGCGTTCGCTGTGCATGGTTAACCCGTAGAGTTGACGACTTAGCCCCGTTGCAAAGTCACAGATATCTATCATTTCTTGCACTTCACCGAGACCTTCCTGATGAATTTTACCCATTTCATAGGTTACTAATTTTCCAAGTGGCTCCTTGAATTCACGTAATTTATCGCCTATTTGCCGCACAATTTCTCCTCTTTGGGGAGCGGGCATTTCCCGCCAAACCAAATGCGCGTTCTGTGCGGTAGCAATGACTTGTTCGTATTGCTCTTTCGATGTTAAAGTTACATTGGCAATTTTTTTCCCGTCAACAGGCGTAAAGCTGCTGATGAGGGATTTACTTTCCATGTGTTTAGTCCCGGTACTTGTTCCCGAATTGACCCCTTCAATACCTAATTTGCGTAAAAAATCCATATGTGTTATTTGTGCATAGTTGACGGATTAAGATAAGCACTTACGCATTAAATCACAGACGAATAGCCACAAATCTTCTTCTAAACCATTGACTTATTCTACCTATTTTATAGCTGAATTTTATACTTAATTCTTACTTGCATTGACCTAAACCTATGAATACAGCCAGCCAAAAGCAGTTATCTCTTTTACGTAAGCTAAAACTAAAAAAGCACCGAGAACAGTTAGGTGTTTTTTTGGCTGAAGGCTATCATACAATAGAGCAAATGGTCATTAATAAAAAACTTGTTGTGGATGAACTATTCATCGATTTCGAACATGAACAAAGTGAGGGGTTGGTTTCTTTACTTGAATCCGGCTTAGATGCAGCTCGCGTGTACGGCATGAACAAAAGTACCATTAAAGAACTTTCGGATACTGAGCACACTTCGGGCTGGTTGGCTGTTGTTCAAATTCCAGCATCCCATTCTTTAGATGATTTGCTCGCGCTGATTTCTTCTGCTATTGAACAGCAAACCGTGGATCCAATAACATCAGCAGCTAATCCCATTTTACTCGCTTTGGATGAAATTCAAGACCCTGGAAACATGGGGACCATTATTAGGACGGCCGTTTGGTTTGGAGTCCAAGGTATACTACTTGGCGAAGGGTGCGTTGATATGTGGAATCCAAAAGTAGTTCGGAGTACCGTTGGAGCATCCGGATTCGTTGCTCATACCCCCGCTAAACTCGAAGAAGCCTTGTTGAAATGCCACGATCAAGGCTGGAATATCATGTTGCTGGATGGTTCGGAAGGAGCTACTCCACTCTCTTCTCAGCTGCCTAGTGGACCGAAGGTTTGGGTACTTGGAAACGAATCTCGAGGACTATCGACCCGTTTAAAAGAAATCCCTGAGTTCACAAGATATCGTATAGAGCGGCAGGCAAACGGGGTTGAGAGTTTGAATGCTGCCATGGCTATGGGAATAGCACTTTACCGGAGTGTTAACTTTAGCTAAGCCATTGCATATGGCTGGGTCATTCCATTTATTACTTCCGACCCTCAATGGTTTCATCTACATTCACATACGCTTATGCCCAAGAAGAAAATGAAAAAGATTTTCGTACTGGATACGTCAGTATTGTTGTACGATTACGAGGCGGTAAAAAACTTTGAAGACAATGACGTCGCTATTCCTATTACCGTTTTAGAAGAATTAGATACCTTTAAAAAAGGTAATTCTGTCACCAATTTACATGCTCGGGAGTTTATCCGATATCTAGATAGTATATCCGATGCCAATATGCTTCAAGAGTGGATACCGATAGGAGGGCGCAAAAATGGCAAGCTCAAAGTCATCAGTAACGGGGGTGATCATCTAGATGCCAATAAAGTATTTGGTTCAAAGAAGAATGATCATGAGATTTTGAATGCTGCGTTACGGCTTCGGGCCGAGAATCCGGACGTGCGTGTGATTTTGGTCTCAAAGGATATCAATTTACGGCTTAAAGCCAGAGCCCTAAATTTAGAAGGACAAGATTACGAAACCGTACAGGTAAAAAATATTGATCAACTTTATAAGGGTAAGACTGAGCTTATTCTTGAGGACCCTGCCATTATTGCCAAATTATATGAAAAAGGTAAGCTCGAACCTGAGGAGCTAATGGAAGAGACCCCTCCATCGAATCATTTCTACATCTTAAAAAGTCATGGTTCTTCTGCTTTAGGTTGGTATAATTCGAATAGCGGATTCATAGAAAATATCGAAATAAAGAATATCTACGGCATACACCCCAGAAACGCCGAACAGCATTTTGCCATGCATGCCTTAATGAATCCAAATGTATTATTGACCACCATTACTGGTTCAGCAGGCACAGGAAAGACACTTCTTGCCTTAGCTGGAGCTTTGGAGCAGCGAAGTAACTTCAAACAAATCTACCTTGCGCGTCCAATTGTACCCTTAAGCAATCGCGATATAGGATATCTTCCGGGTGATGCAAACGCTAAGATTGATCCGTACATGCAACCACTTTGGGACAATCTGAGTTTTATCAAAAATCAATTCAAAGAAAGCAGTAAACAATACAAAAAAATTGACGAAATGGTGCAAACCGACAAGCTTCGTATCGTCCCTCTAGCTTATATCAGAGGGCGAAGTTTATCGAATGTTATTTTCATTGTGGACGAAGCCCAAAACCTCACTCCACACGAAATTAAAACCATTATCACGAGAGCGGGTGAAAAAACAAAAATTGTCTTTACTGGGGATATATTCCAGATTGACACGCCCTATCTGGATGCCCAAAGTAACGGACTCTCCTATTTAGTCGATCGGATGCACAGCTCTCCACTTTATGCCCATATTAATTTGGAAAAGGGAGAACGCTCAGCTTTAGCAAACACCGCCAGCCAACTACTTTAAGGGCCTTATTATATCCCCAAAAAACCCTTTGGGGTTGGACAAAAGCAGTAGTAGGCTGAAAGAGGACTAATCTGACCAGGTATAGCTATCTAAGAAGATTTCTGCGTGCTCTGGTTGGAGTCGCTCCGTCAAATAGCGCATGCGAATTTTGTTATAATGTGCTCCGTGAGCTCCACGAATACCATGTCTGTTATCTGGGTAAAACATGACATCAAATATTTTGTCCGCTCGAACCAAGGCATCGATAAGCATGATGCTGTTTTGAGGATGCACATTGTTATCGGTTGTCCCATGAACTATGAGTAAATCTCCTTTCAATTGACCGGCGTAGGTCATAGCCGATCCAATATCATAGCCCTCTTTATTGGCTTGTGGAGTATTCATATATCGTTCTGTATAGATGGTATCGTAACTTCTCCAATCCGTAACCGGAGCTCCTGAAACCCCTACATGAAACAAATTGGGATAGCGTAACAGTAGCATAGCGGTAGCGTATCCTCCATAGGAATGTCCATAGACCCCTACACGTGCTCCATCGGCGTACGAACGCTCCGAAATATGCGCAACAAATGCAGCGTAATCATCTATTTCTAAGGTGCCCAATTTCCCATAGTGTAACGTAGCAAATGCTTTACCTCTGTTGCCAGAACCTCGATAATTTGCACGTATTACGATGTATCCAAGTTGAGCTAATCGCTGGTAGCTATCAGCATTTTTATACCCATTAGTCACATCCTGATAGGCTGGGCCACCATATAATGGCAATACTATTGGATAGGTTTTTGTTGGGTCAAAATCGGCCGGTTTGTACACTAATCCCACTAAATCCGTCTGACCATCGGCTGCCTTAAATACAACTTGTTCTGGTGCTTGCAGGCCTTGCTCCATGACCTTTTCTACGTTCATCTTTTGCAAGTTCCGAATCAAGGACCCATCTGCTTTATGCATGCTTGCCGCATAGGGACGATCAAAAGATGAGGATCGTGAGACATAATACTCTGCAGCTTCATTCATGGATATGGTGTATCGCCCATCAGATTCAGACAGCTGCGTCGATTCCCCATCAAAACTTACCACATGAAAGTACTCGTCCAGACCCATATTATGGTAAGCCGTATAATACACCAACGATTTTTTTTGATCTACACGCACGATTGATCCCAAAGGATTTTCGCCGCTAGTTAATTGGCGAACCAAACTACCATCAAAATGATATACATATAACTGGTTAAATCCGGTTTGCTCGGAAGTCCACAAAAAATGCTCTCCATCATTAAGCTGATAAAAATTATCATGCAGGTTGATGTAGGCATCCTCGCGTTCGGTGAATATAGTGCGGACTTCTTTAGCGTCAAGTGAATAGGATAAAAACTCTAAATAATCTTGCTTTCTGTTGAATCTCCGGAAGGTTAATTCCTCGGAATTATCCCTCCAAATGGGGCGCACAATATAGGTATCAGGACCACTGTTGGTTGGAACTTGCTGCACTTCTCCGGTTTCTATGTCTACAATGAACAGATTTACCGTCGGATTGGCCTCTCCCGCTTTAGGATAGCGCTCGAGTTCTAGTCCTGTTTCAAATTCTAGTTCGTGAATAATTGGATATTGATAGACATCTGTTTCGTTGTACTGCAAATAGGCAATTTTTTTGTTGTCTGGAGAAAACCAGTACGCATCACGCTGCCCAAACTCTTCTGGATATACCCAACTTGGGCGACCATTCATCTGTTCTTCACTACCGTAGGTTAGACGTTTTTCTTCCTGCGTTTCGGTGTTGACCAAATAAATATCATACCCTTTAACATGAGCAAACCAACGATAGTCATGGGAATAGGTTCCATTCCAAAGCTGACTTGTTTCCATGCGCCGCATAAGTTCTTCGGTATAGGGTGCTCGTTCTACTTCCGGCTTGTAGAGGGCGCGCAGGGTCAGATCCTCCAGATGAAAGACATGGTCTTGATTTTTGTACACAAAAAAGATGGCTTTATTTTCCATCACATAGTCAAAACTTGAAAAGGGCAGAACCTCTACATCTTCTCCATGCTCCTGCTCTAATCCCCTCAATAGCGCACGTAACTGTCGTTTAGAGAAGAGTGGCGTCCTATCTGCCGATTCTGGTGCCACAGCGAAAAATTCCGTGCCCCCATTAACCTGTTCGGTTTCCAAGTATCCTACATCGCCAGGTAGCCACTGAATATTTGCACTCCCTTCATATTGCACGAAACCAGGCGTTCCCATCTCTTGGTATAGCTCAAAACCTCTTAGTTGATCTTGTGCATATACCCCATCTAGCGTGGCATACATATGTAGTTGTAGAGCAATAAAAAGTGCCGATAGGGCGAATAAAGAGTTTTTCATGGTCTTTTTATACATGGATGTTCTGAACTGAGTACGGTGAATCATAATAAAATCTGTTTCAAGTTTTGTTGGTATACCTTTTGGTTCGCTATAAACAGGCCTCAGGTTGTTTGTATAACCGATAAAGCCATATTGATGATTTAGTGGGGCTTAAAGCCGGTTGTCAAGGTCTCTGACTATGTCAATTTTTGTCAAGGGTTGTCCTAAAAATCGTTCTGCAAGTTCCTGAAATCGTTTTGGCCGGTCACTCACAAAGCAATTAAATGATCCTCCTTGGGTATTACACCCTCCGTGCTCTTCTAAATACTTCTTGGCCGATGCTGCAATGGATTCCGCCGAATCTATAATGCGCGTTTTTTTGGAGGGTAGCACATCAGCTATCAAATTAGTAAATAAAGGGTAATGAGTACAACCCAAGATTAACGCATCAAGGTGATTATGATCAAATGCTTGGATATACTCTTTTACGGTCAATCTGGCCACCTCATGCTCAATCCAACCTTCCTCAGCCAGAGGAACCAATAGTGGACAGGCTTGCTGAAGTACCTTAACTGAACCTAGTTGTTGAATTAAAGCTACCTCATAGGCTTTGGACTGGACCGTTGCAATGGTTCCTATGACCCCTACTGTGGGTGTAGATCCTAAACCGGATTCGGAAATAGTTTGGGCGCCAGCACTAATTACATCCAAAACAGGAATGGATCCAGCCTTACGGATAATATCTTCCTTCGCAGACGCAGAGACCGTATTGCAGGCAATCAAAATCATTTTGACGCCTTTATCCATTAAAAACTGTGTGATTTCGAGGGCATACGCGCGTACTGTTTCCTCGGATTTTACTCCGTATGGCACTCGAGCAGTATCCCCAAAATATAGTATATCCTCTTTTGGGAGCGCTGCTTTAACCGCTTTTGCAACCGTTAGTCCTCCAATTCCAGAATCGAAGATTCCAATGGGTAGGTGTTGATTATTTTGTATATCGCTGGTCAAATGGCTGAATGATTATAAGCTATTAGTTGTTTGGAATGTATGATTTTATTTACGCTATATTCAATTGTATGATACTAAGATTTAATTTTATTAGAGCTAAGTGGGCACTAACAATGTTGCTCGCCATTGGTTTATCCACTTATACACGAGCGCAATCTACCACACAAACAACATCTCGTACTAGCTCTTCGGATTCGGTTATTCAGACCATTGATTTCAAAGAAATCTTTGTTGTTGGATTCCTACACAATCAACGACTTTTAGATACCCCAGGTGCTATTCAAACATTAGATCCCGCTGATTTTAGCACTCAAGACCAACATTCTCTACGTGCTACGCTGGATAAAGTCTCTGGACTTCGATTCGAAGAACGAGCTCCTGCCAGTTACCGAATCGCTCTACGAGGAAGCTCGCTTAGGGCACCGTTTGGTATTCGAAATGTTAAAATCTACTGGAATGATTTTCCACTAACTGAACCCACCGGATCCACTTTCCTAAACCTGTTAGATCCCATTCAGTTTCGTGAGGCAGAGGTTCTGAAGGGACCTTCGGGGAGTTTGTATGGCGCAGGAAACGGAGGAGTCCTACTCTTTCGAAGTTTTCCATTATTACCAGTAACTACACCATCTGTCCCCAATACTACCTCTAAGGAACACTCGTCACAACCCAATAGCTTGAAAAGAAAAGGGAACCAAATCACCCTTTGGCAACAAGCCGAAATCGGGGCCTATGGCAGGCAAATTTTCGGCACTCGTATTCTACAAGAAGATAGTAACTCCCAAGTCGGACTTCATTGGGCTCAATCACAATTAGACGGCTACCGAAAACAATCTGCTATGGACCGATCTATTGTAGAATTCAACGGCCGTTTCAGGGTCCCAGAAACTGCTCAAACACTCACTGCTCATCTCATGTATAGCGATCTAGTGTATGAGATTCCAGGAGGATTGAATGCCGCCCAATTTAAAGAAAACCCCAGACAAGCTCGACCTGGGAATCGATTTGTGCTAGGAAGTGAAGATGCTCAAGCCGGAATTAGCCATGAAGCGCTATTAGCTGGTGTTCATTGGGATTGGGCACTCTCAAAAAAATGGGATCAAAAAATTTCTTTATTTGGTAACTCGTCCAGCTTTGAAAATCCCTTCAACTTAGATTATAAAGTAGATAGCCGAATAAGTGGTGGAGTTCGTGGACTTTGGTCTTGGGAGTCTGAACGCTCAAACCATCCTGAACGCTCTGAACCGCGCTTTAGGTGGGATACAGGAATTGAATATCATCGAGCAGCGTACGATGCCAGAAATTATGGGAACAATATGGGCACGGTGGATACTCTGAATTTTGATGATCGTATCTCCGTACAACAACTCCTTATTTTTAGTTCTTTTCAATGGCAAATTACCCCTTCACTCCGCCTACAATTCGCACAAAGCATAAATGATCTGAATTACTCCATTGATCGCTTGTTTGCTGCATATGGGTACGGTAACACGGGGACTATTGACCGTACTTTCGACCTGCAATGGGTTCCTAGAATTGGGTTAAATTATCGCATCAACCCTGAGCTCACCACTCATCTCAGTTTTGCACGTGGTTTCTCACCCCCTACACTCGAAGAAATTAGAACGAATGAAGGGGCCGTTAACACAGGCCTGGAAGCCGAAATCGGAACCAACATTGAATGGGGTGTACGTGCCTATCTCTTTAATAAGCGCTGGTTTGTAGATGGTAGTGTGTTTTATTTCTGGCTGAACGAAGCCATAGTGCAACAACAAACCGAACGAGGAACCTTGGTTTTCCAAAATGCAGGCGAAACTATCCAACCCGGAGCCGAACTTCGATTAGAAGGTAGTATGTGGAAACTTGATTACACCTTTGCGGGTAGTTATTACCCTTTTGAGTTCAAGCGCTATCAAACAAATCAAGGTGTGTTTGACGGTAAAGCACTAACTGGTGTACCAAAAACTCAATTTTTGCAACAAATAACCGCTGAATTTCCAATGGATATTGAACTCCAGGTATCGCACCAATATCAGTCTGAGCTTCCCTTAGATGACGCCAACACCGTATTTGCGGATGCCCATCATGTAGTGCGAAGCCAGTTGAGTTGGGAACACCAATGGAACCCTACCTTATTTGCTCGGATATACTTCGCTATGGACAACCTTACCAATAGCTCCTACAGTTTAGGATATGATACCAACGCATTTGGTGGAAGGTACTATCAACCAGCCGCAATGCGACATGGGTATGCCGGGATTCAGCTACGTTGGTCCTTGGGGGTCATGGGACCCGGTTAAGGGTCCAACATCGAAGCCCATCCCTAGTCAAGGCCACCAATTCCTGCTGACCATCTCCATTTAAATCAGCGAACATAGGATAGCGCATAGACGCTGTTGGAAGTTCAAACAGCCGTTCTTGAGTACTAATTGTCCAAGCAAATAATCGCCCAAAGTTCCCAGCCAAACCAATATCTAAGTTGTTGTCTCCATCCATATCTACAAAACGCAGATCACTCTCTGCAGTAGCAGATTGTCCCATAGTGAAACTGGCGGCTAATTCAGCCTCATCGGTATATAAAAAAATTGCCCCACTCTCACTGACCATGCCAAATAGGTCTTTTCTGTAAAAACCTGTACTGTCTCTGAGTAATACCGAAGGATGCAGGGTTAGCGAAATCAAGGGCGCCGTACTTACAGAAACTCCTTGAATTTGTAGAGAATCCTGTTGAAGTTGAAGAGTCTGAAGGCTACTATCTGGCCAATTTGGTTCTGTACCAAGCGCATAAAAGAACCCATCGGCTCCAGTCCCTCTCCATTGCTCCTCGTAAATGAGGGGGTCCGATAACAGTGGAGCAGGAAAAAATACCGGATACCCATCTTTCATCTCTCCCCTACTATTCCAACTATGAACGGAGTTTTCTGCATGGGCTACCAACACCCACTCACCCTCCCACTGGGTATGCAAAATAGTACTTCGAACCGCTGCATTGACCTTCTGCGGCCAGCCTCGAACATTTTGCCCTCGCCCATCGAGTACGTGTACCGATCGGGCGGCTGTGCCAATAACCAACTCAGGTATTCCATTACGCAGCACATCGGACACCAACAAAGGAGTGGTTATCTGCTCACCCACTTCAATAGGAAATTGGGGGAGTAACGATCCATTCGTGTTCCAAGCGTAGATTTTAGTACCAGCTGCCTGCATGATAATTTTTTGGCCATTTCCATACCAATCGTATACCAATGGACTACCAACGGGCGTATCCTGCCCCGTTTGCACTCGAAATACTTCCGTCCCATCAAAAGCTACCGCAATAACGGAACCATTTGTCGTAGTTGCTAACACTTCCTGAGTCGAGCTTCCCATCACATCTACTGCAACTGGAGTTGAAACTAAAGAGTCAGCATTTAGAGGCCATACCCACCGTTCTTCATAAGGTTGCACTTGCCCTTCCCGGGTAAAAGTATTCAACACAAATCGTGCTCGATTAGATTGAGGTATGCGCTGAACCTGCATCAAAGCACCATCAAAGCCCTGAAACAAGGCTTGCAAAGGAGCCTCAGGCATAAGCATCGGGGCTAAAAATTGACTAAAGTCATTCGAAGAAAACCAAGCAATGGCACTTCGATTCTCCCAGCCGTTATCCAACAATTCTCGGTAACGATCCTCGTAATACACCACCCTTCTTCGTCTGCGATCGGCTTCTACGCTCTCCACTAAGCCCTTTCGCGTAGCCATAATGATTGCATCCCCAGAAAAATTCACATAAAAATCCTCAAAAGGTGCCAATCCTCCCCCAAATAATGCCGTTAACAAACCACTTTGCACATAATAACTTTGATCTACTTTACGCACGAGCCCTAGTTGGGCCCACTGTTCAAATTGCTCCTGAACAATTCGAGGGGTTTGTAACAACCGCATAAATAGGAACTCCCCTGTAGCTGCCACCCCTGATTCAGCATAGCTGACCACCCCAAATTCTTCTGCCGTACTCAATGCCAAGCCCTTAAAGAGTTCGGGCTCTGAAAGTAATAATGAATCCAGTGAAGAGGCACCTGCATCCTGCGCACTGGGTGACAACCTGACGGGATAATGTAGAATCGCAAAACCGGCAGCATTAGAGGCAATGTACCTATCTAATTCCACTGGATAATTGCTATGAGTTAACGAACGCACCAAAGTAGATGCCGATGAATCACTCAGACTAAGCTGTGCTCTAAGCTCGAAGCCACCGCCACTTTCATTCGGAACTCCTTGAATATTTACCGCTGAGAGTCCATTGGTCTTTGACTGGATACTAGGCCGATAACGAATTTGAAAAAACTGCTCGGCCCACTCATCCAAATTTTGGAGCATGACCCATTGTTCCGCTGGTTTTATGCGATCTGGGTCAATAAGCGGAGCATCTGCCCCATCTCCGCCACCAGAAACTGCCTCCTCCTCCAAACCTGAGCCTTTGGAATCCGAGCGAAGAAAATCATCCCCCATATAAGCGGCCAAAGAACGTTCAACCACCCCAGAATAGGACGAAATAATCCAATAATCATGGATATGGGCTGCATACAAACTTCCATGTGAGGTTAAAAATCGGTGAATATCCACCGTACCCAAGCGATAATTATTTTGGGTGAGTGGCTCATAAAAAAGCGGTGCCCATTCCCCTAGATCCACATCGGTTTCAAAGATCCAAAGACTGGTATTCCGGGTTGATGTAGACCGTACCACCGCCACGGCTTTGAGGTCTAGATTCGAGGGTATTTGTTGCTGAACAAAATCCAAAGCAGCTAAGGGTACACTGGATACCGGTTCCAATAAGCGCATATACGCTTCCTGACTCAATTGCTGAAGGCTAATGCCCTGCTGAGGTGTAATAACCCATCGAGCATCTTCGGGTAGCAAAGAAGTCCAGGGTTGCTGCTTTATCCCAGAGCAACTCAAAACAAGAAGTACGACGAAACCAACCCAACTGCGCATAAGACTAATCTACCTATTTTTGTTATTCTGTGATATCAAACAATCCTTTTCAGTATTTTCGTACAAATATACGGCCTTTCCATTAATCACTTATAGAAACATAAGGTATTTTAACGTAAATGAGTTTTCTGAACCCATTTTTTTTGTTGGCACTCCTAGCAGTTGGCTTGCCACTACTACTGCATCTGCTCAAACTAAGAAAGGCCAAAAAACTCTCCTTTTCCACGCTGCAATTTTTCAAGGCTCTGGAACAGACCACCCTACGTCGAGTAGAAATAAAACGTTGGTTACTCCTTTTACTTAGAATGCTCGCATTAGCCTGTTTAGCCATGGTATTGGCTCGACCTTTTTTACCCCCAAACAGTTTTGGATTAGCTAATCAAAACGCATCAGTTGTTCATGCCATACTTATTGACAACTCCTCTTCGATGAGTCGAATAGGTCCGCAAGGACCACTATTAGAGCAAGCTCAGGCAGTGGCCTTAGAAATGATTGACAACGGACGAGAAAGGGATCGATTTGTACTTCAAAACACTTCAGGACCCGCCTTATTCAATCAGATATCGGAGTCGACCACTGCTCGAGCGCGCGCACAAGAAATAACCATTCAACAGGGCGGTGATTATCTTGTTAAACGATACACCGAACTAGTCGAACTCATTCAAAATGCTCCTTATGCCCAGAAAAACATCTATGTAATAACAGATGGTCAAGTAAACAGCCTGGCTCCATTAGTGGATTACCTGACTCAGTCGAACGATAGTGCTGCGATCAATCAAGCCATCCGCCCGCCCCTGCCCACCACCATCATTGCGCTCGGGGATACTGATGTCCAAAACACCTATGTTTCGAATGTTGAACTCTCGTCAAACCTTGTGGGCATAAACACCCCATCGGAAGTCTTTGTAGAAGTCCATAATGCCGGCTCCATTCCCATTGCCAATCAATTTTTATCCCTTGAATTCAACGATCAACAAGTGGGGCAATATACCCTAAGCTTAGGGGCAGGCGAGAAAAGGATACTTAGTTTTGAAATAGTTCCCAGTTCTACAGGATCTAATACAGGGTTACTCCGTTTAGAAGGGGATGAATTTGGCATTGACAACGAACGAGCGATATCCCTATTTGTTCCCGATCAAAGGAATATTCTTTGGCTAGAAGAGACCGCTACGTCTTTAGGACCAAGATCTCCTCTTGAATTGGTGATTCAAACCTTATCAAATCCCCAAAATCCAAGTTCAAGCGCACTAAATATTACCAAGAGAACCCTGAATAGCTGGGATGAGCAAGAACTTGAGCAGTTCGATGCGGTACTCATTCATGGACTCACCCAAATTCCTGATGGGTTAATTAACAGCCTTTTACCCTGGGTCCAAAATAGTCATGGTCTTTGGGTTATTCCTAGTTCAACCAGTCAATTAACAAGTTATAACCGCCTGCTATCATCATTTAATGCCGGACAGTTTGTGGGTCAAATTGGAAACTATGGTAGTTACGAAGCACAAACCAATGCCGATGAAATCATAGAGAATCATCCACTATTTGACGGTCTTTTTGAACGAGAAGAGCGCGAAGAACTAGAAATAGATCCCATTTCAATCTATTATCAATTCCAGCATAATGCTTCTGGTGCAGATGGAGGGTATAATGTAATCCAAAACAGTTTTGGAGACCCACTATTATTTAGCAAAGCCTTCGGCAACGGGCAATTATTGATCTCCAGCATAGGCTATGATGCTGGATTCTCCAACATTCAATTAAAACCTATATTCCCACCATTACTCTATCGAGCACTTGTTTTCATAAGTTCAAGTCAGCAGGGTGGCTTAGAAGAACATGAGCTAGGTAACACTCTAGAAATTGTCGATGAGCGAAGTATGACGGGTGCCCGTTTTGTACAGGGTAAAAAAACTTGGGCCGCAAGAGAGCAACAAAGCAGCTCCGGGCTTCGTTTTAGTGCTGACGATGAAGAGTGGGAACCCGGCTGGATTCAATTAAAAAATGATGCTCAGCAACGAAGTATTGCTTTACTAGCACCAATGAGTGAATCCATTTTTACAACCTATGATGAGCAAACTTGGGAAACAAGAATCTCGGATAGTCCTTATCTTAGCCTAGAAGAGCTCAGTGGTGAACAACTAAGTGCTGAGATACAAGCCATTAGTTTTGGACGAGAAATATGGACTTGGTTTTTATTAGCCGGCCTCTTCTTTCTACTTTTGGAAACCTTGGTAAGTGTATTTTATACTCCACAACAATATGAATGAGTTTTTAGTCCATTTTTTTTCCGGTTTATTGGTGGTGTTTTCACTCGCATCTACGCTGATGGCGGGGTATTCACTCAGTAATAAATTTCGGCTACGTGGGGTTCGCTTACACTGGCGTGCGGGTAAACTTATGGGATACCCTCTCTTTGCCACCGTATTTTTAGTACTTGTAGGATTACTTTCGATGGTATCGATAGTTATACTCCAAGACACTCTATACTATCCTATATTTTTAGGCTATTTTTGGATGGGTTCCATGTGGTTTATCTCTAGTTACCTTAGTTCCAAACATTACATCACCGACCATGGAATCGTAAAAAACATTAACGATCCGGCCCAGACCATTCCATGGTATCACATTGTAGATTATGTAGAACATCCAACCAATAAAGGCATACAGTACATGTTTTCCTATGCCCAACCCAATACGCAAGAACAAGAACACTTCAACCAACTGCGTATTGAAGTCCCTCATTCGCATACTCTGGCATTTAACAAAATTATTTCCATTAAGTTGTATTTAAAGCTGGATGAAACAGAATTACCAACAATTAATTGGAAGAATCTTCAATCATAGATTCGTCTAATACCCTTAATATCCATTTTAGTTCAAAAGGAATCGATTGCTAGACGACGTAAAAAACTCTGATATTGATAAAGAAAAAGTACTTTTAGTTGGTATTTATGGGCTCAGTTCGGAGAAATATCAGGCAGAGGAACATCTCGAGGAACTGGCCTTACTCACCGACACTGCTGGTGGTATTCCTGTTGCTAAGGTGCTCCAGCAGCGTAACAGACCGGATGTTAGCAGCTACGTGGGTAAAGGTAAACTGACCGAATTAAAGGGCCAAATGAGTGCTCTAGGAGCAAAAACAATTATCTTTGATGATGATCTAAGTCCAACACAAATTAGGAATGTTGAAAAAGTTACCGACGCTAAGGTATTAGATCGCAGTGCTCTCATTTTAGATATTTTTGCATCAAGAGCGCAAACAGCAGCTGCCAAAACACAAGTAGAGCTAGCCCAATTACAATATCTATTACCTCGACTAACCCGTTATTGGACTCACCTTTCTCGTCAAAGTGGGGGCATTGGAACCAAAGGCCCTGGTGAAACTCAGATAGAAACTGATCGCCGAATTATTGGCCAACGAATTGGAGTTCTAAAATCTAAATTAGAAAAACTCGACAAACAGCGAACCACTCAACGTAAAAGCAGAGATCAAATGACGCGTGTATCCTTAGTAGGCTATACTAACGCTGGCAAATCAACGCTTATGAATGCCTTGACAGACAGTGGCGTTTTTGCCGAGAACAGACTCTTTGCAACCCTTGATTCCACTGTACGAAGACACCAGCTTAGGACTCACGAGATCCTTCTGTCCGACACGGTAGGTTTCATTCGAAAGCTCCCTCACCATCTCGTTCAGAGCTTCAAATCTACCTTAGACGAAGTACGAGAAGCAGACCTACTTATCCATCTGGTTGATGGAAGCTCGACCATGGTTCATGAATACATAGAGGTAGTACAACAAACGCTTAAGGAGCTAAAATCGAATAATAAACAGACTCTCCTAGTATTTAATAAAGTAGACCGCATGGACGATGAACAACACGAAATACTCCGGGGTGAATATCCAAATGCATTGTATATTTCAGCCATTCGAGGAATCGGACTCAGTGAGCTTGAAGAGGCCATTGAACAAGAAATTGAATCCCATTACATAAAGGTAGATCTCGAAATTCCCATTCAAGCCTACAAAGCAGTTGCTTTCATCCATGAACATGCCCATGTAGAAAACGAAAAATACACTGGCGAATTTGTTCACATAACCTGTAGAATTGACGAAAAAGATTTCAAGCAATTATCCAAGATGTTGAATACTATAGAGTATAGCATCGGAACCCGATAATAATCTAGGTACCTTCATTCCCTCTATTATAGAAATTATTGTAGAAAATGACCGTTTTAGTAGAACAACATATTTCAGGATTAGAGTTAAACGCCAGCTTTGCCGAAGCCAAGGCTTGGGTGGAACACGCTCAAATGGACTCCCTTATTATTACCAGTGAGGGACGGTTAATTGGACTGTTGGATGCACAATTCTTATTTGATACACGTTTTGATCAAGAGTTTAACCGTTTGGAAGATTACATCAATGCCTATCCCGAAGAAATTGAACAAGGCGCTTATATACGTTTGCATGATCATATATTCAGTGCAGCTGAAGCCTTTAGCCACGAACTAAATGATCACCTACCTGTAGTTGACCATGACCATAATTATGTGGGTATTCGCACGCGCAATGATGTATTAGAAGAGTTATGCGAATTTTTAAACATGAGCCAAAAAGGAACAGTAATCGATGTACTCCTTCCTTCCGATGAGCCCCTAATTAGTGAAATTATCCGTTTGGTAGAAACCGAAGGTATACATGTTCAAACCATAACGGTACAACAGCCCAACCTAGAAGAAGAGCATCGTAAGTTGACGATAAAATTTGACAGTGAAGAGGTTTCTAATGCCATCTCCACTTTAGAGCGATTTGGATATACCGTATACACTCCCCACAGAGATTTGCAGCGAGACATAGATTTTCATGAACGAGCCAATGAACTCATTCGCCTTTTGGACCTTTAAATTTTCAAAGCAGAAGCTCTTGGCACTCTCACCTAAGCATAAGGTAGCCGTACCCAAACAATCCGTTTTGGATACGTCTAACAGGCCCTTGTACCTCTTCCTCGTGTTGGTGCTATGGTTACTTATCGCTGCTATGAACAACCCTTTAGCTCAAGCGCAAAGCCTTCCCACTCCAGAGACCCAAAAAATCTTTCAGGCCATTGAGGCTTACGAAGAAGGGCGGTTTGAACAGGCCTCCGAACAACTTCAACGCCTTACCGAAGTTTCGTCTACAGGATCCAGTGTGGCGGCAAAAATAGACTATTATTGGACGCGGAGTCAAGTGGCCCTAGATTCAGCCAACATAGAGCCTTATTTTGAAGACTATATAATAAAGTATCCCGGGAGTATTGAATCCGGCACCTTACTCATTGAACTCGGGCACCGAAAGGTGCGTTTGGGTGAGCATTCCGAGGCGGCTCAATACTACCAAGACGCGCTGGACTCTGGCTTAGATTCCAACACAGCAGCCCAAGTGCACTATTGGAAAGCAGAAGCCTTGGCAGAAGCAGCTGATTTCAACAGCTCCCGAAATGAATTTTTATTGTTGGCCAACACTTTTCCATCATCGGATTGGGCAGCAAAAGCCTTGTATGCTCGAGGACGTTTATTTTTGTCCGAAAATCGATACGACTCCACCTCATCTGCATTTGAATTACTCAAAAAACGCTATCCAAATGACCCCGTTACCCGTGGAGTGGGAACCGCTCTGGGTGAGTCGTACTATCAACAAGGACGTTACCAAGAAGCCATTGAAGCGCTCGATGCCCAAATGATTTTTCTGGATGATGCATCCATCATCAAGGCCTTATTTTTGATGGCCGAAGCTCATAACTATTTAGGCAATTATGATGAAGCCATTAAGGATTATTTACGCTATCTAAATCTTACCAAAGGGACCGATAGAGAAGCCCCAGCCCATTACGGTTTAGGCTGGTTGTATCATCGCCAAGGTATTTATCATTGGGCCGCCCAATCTTTTGAAAAGGCTATTGTAGGAGATGATCTTCAATCCCGAAAGGCGTTGTATTACGAAGCAATAAACCATAAGCTCTCTGGGAATTTTCAACGAGCAATGGACACCTTCAAAGAATTTGGGGATCGATACAAAGAAGGGATTTGGGTAGAACAAGCCTATTATGAGTGGGGAATTTCGGCATTTGAGGCTGGTGATTATGATGGGGCTATTACCATTTTACTCAATCTCATACGCCAACAAGATAGTCTGAATAATGGTGCTCAGGTTTATACGCTACTTGGTGAGATATTTTATGCCAATAACGAATATACCTCAGCTATCACTGCCTTTGAGCAAGCCGAGACGATGGGAGATGTAGATCCTAATTTACGACGACAAGCCCAATTTCAGAAAGCCTGGATACTTCATCGAAATCAAGCCTTTGAGCAAGCTCAACCCCTCTTTGAAAGCGTTTACGCTGAAGCCCCAAACTCTACATTGGGTGCTGAGGCACTATTTTGGAGCGCCGATAGCTACTATAAATTGAATCAATTTACTGAGGCATCTAGTCGGTTTAAGACATTTACTGAGTTTTTTCCCACCCACGAAATGATGGGTGCTGCCCTCTACTCTTTAGGTTGGTGCTACTTCAAATTAGGGGATTTTGAAGCGGCCGTTGGGCCATTAGACTCTTTTTTGGAAGAGTATGAAGCACCTCCTATCGCCCTTTTTCCTTACGATACCGACACACAACTTCGCATTGGTGACGCCTACTATGCCCTTGGACAGTATCGAAAATCTATCGAATTCTATAACAAAGCCATCGGTGCCGAACCCGGTGGCGACTACGCTATGTTTCAGGTAGCGAACTCTTACTACAGAGCCAACAGAACCTTTGAGGCAGTGAGCACCTTTCGCCGCTTACTCCGTATCTATCCATTCAGTAAACTACGTGAACAAGCCCAGTATAATGTAGCCTATATTTACATGACAACTGGTAATAACGAACAAGCTATAGAAGAGTTTGAAGCGGTCATTAACCGCTATCCAGGAACAGAGTGGGCAGCAAGGGCTCAGTACAATATTGGGGATGCCCACTACAATGCTGGGGAGTATGAACGAGCAGTGGGTGCGTACCAACAGGTGCTCGATCGATATCCACGTAGTTCATACATTATTCAAGCCATCAACGGTATACAATACGCGCAACTATCGTCGGGTAAAATGGATAGTTCTTCGGTCATTTTGGAAGAATTTCTGGGTGATAATCCCCAGAGTAGTACAGCGGATCGCCTACGATTCCGTCAAGCTGAAAATACGTTCCAGAGTGGTGATTATCCCTCGGCTATTAGAGAATTCAGGCAATACCTACGGGTGACAAATTCCGACCAGCTGGCCCCCCAAGCCTACGCCAATTTGGGAGAATCATACAAACAAATAGGCGAACAAGGCAAGGCGATAGAAGCATACGAACAGATTTTAAGTGACTTCTCTAGGTCTAACCAGGCCCCTAATGCCCTAACATCTCTGGGTTTATTATATTTTGAACAAGGTGACTACGAAGCTTCTAATGAATATTTTAAGCGCCTTCTATCGATAAGCAATCGCTTTGAACAGGAAGCCTATGTAGGCATGGGGAACGCGCAGTTAGGGCTGTCAAATTTTAACCTCGCCAGAGAGCAATTTGAATCTGCCCTTCGAGTTAACTCAAATAATGCCAATGCCAAATTGGGTTTGGCAAAAGTTGCTTTAGGACAATCCAATCTTAGCGAAGCTCGTGATCTACTCTTCCCTATTGCTGATCGTAATACCACTGAATTAGGTGCTGAATCGCAGTATTTACTTGGGATACTAAGTAAAATGGAAGGAAATAGTACGGTAGCCTTAGAAGAGTTTGCTAGAGTAAAGGTGCTATTCGAGGCCTTTGATGAATGGGTATCAGCTGCTTTGTTGGAGGCTGCCCAGATCCACCTAAGCTTGGGTAATACAGGAGAAGCCTCCGGAATGCTCAACGAAATTATCGAACGGTATCCTGATACTCCTGCGGGTCCAGCTGCACGCACACTTATTGAACAACAAAATCTTTAGCCTTTTTTTAGTATTTATGTCTTCACAATCGGTTGACCCCGCCAAATCCTTGACAGGAACCATTACTCTTTCCCCTGACAAATCTATTGCCCAACGTGCCGCCATCTTTTCACTGCTGCATAAAGGGCCTTCCACCATCCATAACTATTCACAGGCACAAGACCCTCAAACTACACTAAAGTGCGTGGAAAGCCTTGGCGCTAGAGTAGAAATAGACGGTGACAAAACAACCATCTATGGAGTTGGGCGTGAAGGGATATCTGCTCTGTCCGATGAACTAGACTGTGGGAATTCAGGTACCGCCATGCGTCTACTTTCAGGCGTGTTAACCGGAGCAGGCTTATCCATCAAACTCATTGGAGACCCTAGCCTAAGTGGGCGAACAATGACTCGAATTATTACCCCGCTGGAAGAAATGGG
>NTKP01000026.1 GCA_002457365.1 Rhodothermaeota bacterium MED-G12 | reverse complement strand
CTCTCCAAATAACTGGAAAAATGAGAACAGAAACCCAACCCATTAGCACGTAGAGCAAAGTAGAAAACCATGAAGGAGCAGTCATCCAGAGGCTTTTTTTTAAGATCCCCAATCCGGCAATAACGACATAAATCATCATGTGGTCGACCATCCTCAGGCGCTTAATTTGCAGATCATTACCATTAAATCCATGATATATAGCGCTTGAACTAAACATTGCGAAAGTGCTAAATCCGTATATCAAAAGAGCAAGAATTCCGGTCGGTGAACGATCCTGGGTGTGGGTAAAAAATAAATAGATGAAAAAGAGGCTGGCAAAAGCACCGAAAACATGACTCCAGGTATTAAAAGGCTCTCGTGTTTTCATGTTGGAAAAAGGATGAATAAAGGGTCATTTTGGATGGTTAGTTACACGGTTATCCATAAAAAGTAAAACCACCATCGTACGCTTAGGCTAATGTACTAGCAACGCACGATATTAATTAAGTATAAACTTCCAAATCATAAATAACACAGCAAAACCGGTAATAAAAACCAACCCAACCCAACTAAGCCACTTTAACCAGGTTGATGGGCGCTTGTCTTCTGGAAAATGGTCAGAATAAATGAGCTTATAATTAATAATGGCAAAGACAGGGGCGGTTAAAAAGGAAACGCTTGTGGCCAAATCTACCATGAAAATAAAGTTACTTCCTGCAAAATAGAGAATAATTAGAGAAAAAAAGGAGATGATGACGAGCAAACCTCTATAGGAAGAGTACCAAGGAACCTCATCGGGACGATCCAGCCGGTTGAGGTTAAAAAGATGTGAACAAGTACGAGGGTATGCATCTGTAACGGTTAAAGTAGTACTAAACATAGCAGTAAATGCACAAACAATAATAATCCAGTATGCCCAATCTCCTAGGGTACTCGTGTATAACTCTACAAGCTGGCTAGCAAAAGCGGACCCGCTGGTTGCGAAATCGGTCGCGGATCCAAACATAATAAGAGCGCCTAAGGATAGAAAAGCCAACGCAAGCACGCTTGCACCAATGATCCCGATGTTAAAATCAATAAGGGTTTCCTTTAAATGTAATTCCTGTTTGGTTTGTTTACTCCTTTCCATAATCCAAAGTGAGTGCCAGGCCGAAGCGTCCAAAAGGATGGGCATCCAGCCCATTAAGGCTATTAAAAAGGAAATTCCTGCGGCGTCCCAAATGGAGGGGGCGCTAGGTTTTACCATAGCATCGGGTTTAACAAAAGCTACCACTACCGCAATTAGTGTTGAAATAGTTAAGACGACTAAGATAATTTTAATGGCTCCATCAAGAGCAGAGTATTGCCCTTTAATGAGTAAAAATAAGCAAATTACTAGTATAATTACGCTCATGAGCAGAGGAGACAGGTCTAGGCCGGTCAGCTCATTAGCCAAGCTAGCCGTAACCACGGTAACCGCAGCCTGAACAATACACATAGTGAATACGGTAAAGACTCCAAAGGACCCAATAGCCCAAGACCCTAAACGTTTGTAGCCTTGTATTAAGCTTTCTTTCATAACAACAGTGTATCGCGGGCCAAACTCTAGGAAAGGATATTTAGTAAGGTTTGCTATAACAACGGCCCAGACAAGGGTAAAACCGTACAAGGCTCCTGCGCGGGTAGATTGAACCAGATGAGAAACCCCAATAGCCGCTGCGGCTAGAATAAGCCCTGGCCCAAGCGCATATTTTAGTGTATTACTAAATTTTTTTGTCGTAGGATTCATACCTCTTTACTAAGATTATACCTGCAATATTTAAATCAGAGTAGTAAAAAAACACATCCAATAAAAGCACATTATGACTATACTTTTACCCCTTTTTTCATAAATCTATTGTAGTATATTTCAATAAATCTATTTACGGCTTTAATCCCAGTAGGGCATTAATGCTTAGAATACCATCATTTCAGCCTTAAAAAAATATAGTATGCATAATCGCACAGTTACAAAAGGATTCATTAATATAGGTGTTTTTTTAACCACGCTTTTTGTAGTAATAGTGGGGCTTCAGCCCGTTATCTATGCCCAACAAGAGGACCTCTCTTATTTTTTAGACGAAAGCATTAACTACGACCCCGCTATCCCCACCCCAAAGGAAGTGCTTGGGTATGAATTAGGAGAGTGGCATGTTAGGCACGACCAGCTTGTTGAGTACATGTATGCAGTAGCTGAGGCGTCTAATCGAGTAACAATTTCAGAATATGCCAGGACCTATGAGAATAGAAAATTATTATCTCTCATAATAACCAGCCCAGAAAACCACACTAAGCTTGAGGAAATAAAAAAAGTTCACCAGCAACTAAGTAGCGCCTCCAGGTCGGGAGAGCTAGACCTTAGCAACATGCCGGTAGTGGTTCAAATGAGTTATAGCGTGCACGGGAATGAGCCTAGTGGGGCCAACGCCTCTTTAGCCGTTGTGTACCGCCTCGCTGCGGGTCAGGGCGAGGAAATGGAGAATATGCTATCAAACGCAATTATATTAGTAGACCCGAACATTAATCCTGATGGGCTGAATCGTTTTGCTTATTGGGCAAATATACACAAGAGCACTAAAAAACTTGTTTCTGACCCCCAATCCAGAGAATTTGATGAGGTCTGGCCAGGGGGCAGAACAAACCATTATTGGTTTGATTTAAATAGAGACTGGATGCTTGTACAGCACCCAGAGAGTCAGGGCCGTATTGCTAGGTATCAAGAATGGAAGCCAAATGTTCTTACTGATCATCATGAAATGGGCACTAATTCTACCTTTTTCTTTCAGCCTGGCATACCCAGTCGAACCCACCCGCTTACTCCTCAGAGCAATCAAGATTTAACCAGCAGCATTGCAGAGTATCACGCTGATGCTTTGGACCAAATTCAGTCTTTGTATTATAGTAAGGAAAGTTTTGACGATTACTATTACGGAAAGGGTTCTACGTATCCAGATGTACAAGGTTCTATTGGTATATTATTTGAACAAGCTAGCTCAAGGGGGCACGCTCAAGAAAGTGTGCATGGCGTTCTTCATTTTCCATTCACGATTCGAAACCAAGTAACCGCCTCCTTTTCCACATTAAAAGCGTCAGTAGAGCTTAGAGAAGAGTTATTAGGCCATATGCGTCAATTTTATAGCGACGCAGCGGAAGCTGCAAGCCGATCATCCATCAAGGCCTATGTTTTTGGAGAAGAAGCCGATCAGGCGCGCGGGTTTCATTTAGCTGAAATGTTACACCGCCACGAAATAGACGTTTATACACTAGATAAAAGTATTGAGGTCAATGGCGAGCGGTTTGAGGCGGGTAAAAACTATGTGGTTCCCACAAACCAGCGACAGTATAAGTTGATTACAGCCTTATTTGAGCGACGAACAAGTTTTCAAGACAGCTTGTTTTATGATGTATCTGCGTGGACCATGCCGTATGCATTCAACCTACCGTTTGCTGAATTAGGGGATCGGCAATTTAACTCAAATTTGTTAGGCGCCGCTTTTACGGGGGCATGGGAGCCGGCAGCTAAATTAGTAGGCGGTGAATCAGGGTACGCATATGCATTTGAGTGGGATGAGTACTATACTCCTCGCGCCGCATATAGATTATTAGAAGCAGGAATAAAGTTAAAGGTGGCGAGCGCACCATTTTCGGCTATTACCGATGAGGGAGTGAAAGAGTTTGATTACGGGACCATTATGGTTCCCCTTGGCGTTCAGGACGATCAGCAGCGGGTTCATGATGTAGTAAAAGAGGTGGTTTCAACCGATGGGATTAATGTATACAATATCGCAACAGGCCTATCAACAGCGGGTGTAGATCTTGGTAGTAACCAGTTTGAACCACTGGGGATGCCGAGGGTTGCTGTTATTGGTGGCGAGGGAACTAATTCCTACGAAATAGGTGAAATGTGGCACCTTTTAGACCGGCGATATGAAATGCCCTTAACTATTTTGGACAAAGCTAACCTTGGGCGCGTTAATTTAGATAGGTATAACGTGATAATTATGACGGGGTATAGCTACGGGGACTTATCAACAGGAACGGTTGAGACTGTAAAATCATGGGTGCGAGAAGGCGGGACTCTAATTACGATGAAACAAGCAGTAACATGGGCGAGTCAGCAAGGTTTAGCAAACGTAGAATATGTCAGGCCCGACCGTGGCGATTCTCCTGAAACGCGACCGTATGTAAAACAAGGTGCGGATAATGGGGCGGAGGTTATTGGGGGCACTATTTTTAATGCCCAATTAGATTTAACACACCCTTTGGCATATGGCTACAATCAGTCGTTGATTAGAGTTTTTAGAAACACCACTATGTTTCTAAAAAAGGGGCAAAATCCATATTCCACACCTCTTTATTACACGGGAGATCCCTTGGCAAGCGGGTATGTTTCAAAGGCTAACGAAGAAACGATTAAAGGAACCGCGGCCATAGTGGTAAGTAGAGTTGGTAGCGGAAAGGTAATTGCCATGACGGATAATCCTAATTTCAGAGCGTTTTGGTACGGGACCAACAAGTTGTTCGCAAATGCAATTTTCTTTGGCCAAACCATTAGCGGTAGCACCGGAAATTAACCTAGATCCATTGAGCGAAGTACGGGTGACAACAATCCTGCGGTCACCCAAACCGTAGTCATCTGAAAGCCCCAAAGGCGTCCGGGCCACGAAAAAAGACCAACAAAGAGGGTTAGTTGTTTAACAGGTTCCCCTCGCTATCCCATTCGGCAATTTCAGTACGCTTGTCCTGGTTCACACACTTGGCTAGCCACTCCGGCTCATAGTCAACTTCGTGCTCTGCTAACACCTCAGGAGGAACCCCATCCCAAACGTTGGCTGTATTACCCTGAAATCCAAGGTCTTTGACGCCTATCTCAGAGGTGTAATAACCGGTTAAAATAAGGTTTCTAATTTCTCTAAAGAATCTCCCTCCTTGTTCTGTCGAAGGGGTTATTTGATCAGGATATGCGAGTTGATCTAAAACGCCGGCTTGTTGTGGGCTGCTAATGCGCGTAAAAACATCGCCATGTTCCTTCTTAGAAAAGCTATCCAACCACATGATTCCGCCGCGTAAACGAGTTTGCAGATACGGCATATCTAGCACTATAAACGCAATGAAATCAGGCACGCCGGCATCAACTGCAGAGCCGGCGGTCTTGCTTGCTGGAAGTATATGGTTACATAACACTCCAATGGTGTTTAATTCATGCTCATCGAAAAAACGCTGATTAAAAAGCCGCTCGTCCCGTTCTTTTTCTTCAGGTGTTCGCCCATAATCCCAATCACGCTCGGCGTAGGGTATTCGGGCTAAATTTTGACCGGAATCGGCGGGACTAATGGAATAGCCATGGTGCTTTTTTGCCTCAGTGGCACTAGGAAAAAACAAACCGGCACTAAGCGTTCCTAAAACAAGGCGTTTGATTGATTGTCTGCGATTCATCATGGTTATAGATTCTGTTTTTTGAGTTGTTCAACGATAAAATCAGAGGTTCTCCACGAGAGAGCCATAATGGTCCATGTGGGGTTTTTATCAGCCTGTGAAACAAAGGACCCAGCGTCTACCACAAAGACGTTTTTAGCATCATGTAATTGTTGATATGAATTGGTAACGGATGTAGCTGGGTTGTCGCCCATGCGTGTAGTCCCGACTTCGTGAATGATCTGACCGGGGGCGGCTAATCCATATTCGGACTCAGCGGTAGGGGTGTCCCCAAGAGTTATAGCTCCCATAGCATCAAATATTTCCTCAAAGGTTTTGTGCATGTGCTTGGCTTGGTTTCGTTCGTAGTCGGTCCAGTTGTAATGGAAACGAAGAACAGGTATCCCAAATTCATCGACAGTATCAGGATCAATTTCACAGTAGTTATCATACTGGGGTACAGATTCACCCCTACCAGAAATCCCTATCACAGCGCCGTAAAAACGCTTTACATCTTCTCGAAGCTTGTTCCCATATCCGCCTATTTCAAGCCCAAAATGTTCGTTTAGACTGTCTGGGTTAAAGCCAAAACCGTAAGAGGGGGTTCCTAACCCGCCCCAAACCTCAAGATGATAGCCTCTAGGGAAGTCTAGTTTAGCATCATTTTGCCACCATGGGGTATATACGTGCATCCCGCCCACCCCATCTTCGTTGTAGGTTTTTCGGTTAAGTAATTCAGGAACAAGTGCGGCGCGTGAGGAGCCGGTGGAGTCATGTAAATAGCGCCCAATTAAGCCACTACTATTACCCAAGCCTTGCGGATGTTCACTACTCTTTGAGTTCAATAATATCCGAGCGCTACTACAAGCGGAAGCCGCCAAGACAACCACCTTTGCGTTGATCTGATACTCTTGCCTATCTTCTTTATTAATGTAAATAATGCCCTTCGCCTCGCCCGCCCCGTTGGTCACGACTTCACGAACCATGGCGTCGGTGTATAAATCGACCCGGCCAGTAGAACGTTGTGCAGGAAATATTAAGCAACTTCCCGATGAAAAGTCAGCGTATACAGAACAAGATCGGTTACACTGACTACAGTAAAAACAAACCCCACGATCGTTGTTTATGCGCTTGGTTAAAATGGATAAACGGGAGGGGATAACCGGTATATTAGCTTTGCGTGCGCCTTTGATATAGTATAATTCATGGAGGCGTGGCTTAGGAGGTGGTAAGAAAAAGCCATCGGGCTCATTATGAATACCTTCTTTACTTCCAAAAACACCTAATAACTTATCGACTCGATCGTAATAAGGACGAACATCTTCATACCCTATTGGCCAGTTATCTCCAAGCCCATCAACATCTTTGCGTTTAAAATCGAGGGGCCCAAAGCGCAAAGAAATTCGCCCCCAGTGATTTGTTCTTCCCCCGAGCATGCGAGAACGAAACCAATCGAAGCGGGTGCCATTTTTGCGCGTATAAGGTTCCCCATCTATTTCCCACCCTCCATATGCTGCATCATAATCCCCAAAAGCCCGGGTGGAGCCAGCCCCTCTTCGGGGAGAATCCCAGGGATTGCGTAATTGGGTGCGCTGGGCATCATTGGCTGGGTCGAAAAATGGACCGGCTTCTACAACCGCCACTTTGAGCCCTGATTCAGAGAGTACTTTTGCGGCCATGCCCCCACCGGCGCCAGAGCCAACAATTACGGCGTCATAGGTGACGGGATTAGTGTGTATAAACATATGTAGTGCGTTTTAACTCGGTTATTTCATTATTTGGCCGTCGATCATAACCTGATCAACGGTAGTAGTATACTCAAAAGGGTCCCCATTGAACAAGACCAAATCGGCATCTTTTCCCACTTCAAGGCTACCGACTCGCTGGTCAATACCAAGAAGCTGGGCGGCATACAGACTCAGGTGCTGAACGGCCAGGCGTGGGTTTAACCCGTTATTAACGGCTACTCCGGCTTCAAAAAGGACCACACGGGTCTTTGGAACATAGTTTTCATACCCACTTTGAAAGGCAAATGGAATTCCCTCTTCAGCCAATAAAGCCGCCGTTTCCATGGAAACATTAACCGCCTCACCAGTAGCCCGCAACATAGTTGGGTGTAGAATGATCGGCACCCCACTCTCTTTGACCTGATCAAGCACTAAATAGATCTCAGCTACCCCGTCAAGAACCATTTGAAAGCCAAATTCTTTTTGTAGCCTAAGTGCGGTCAAAATATCCTGCGCTCGGTGTACGCTCACTAAGGCTTGAGTACGGCCTTCTAGTAAATCTGCTAATGCTTCCATCCCAAGATCGGTGGATGACAGGGTTCCGGCGGATCGTTTTTTAGCATAATCTTGTGCCTTGATTAGCTCTTGCCGGATCATGGCCATAGATTTGGCCCGGGTACCTGGTTTTGAAAATGCCCCACTGATTACGCCACCTAATGAAAAAGTAAGCATTGACTGACTTACCAATGCTTGCTGAGCTTGCTGAGCATTTGTTTTAATGATTAAACTTTGACCGGATACCAGCGCTCCTGGTGCGTGCCCTGCTTGAATAGTAGTAACCCCGTGATTACGCAGGTGGGTGACTAAGGGTTCTTCAGGATTATAGGCATCGAGGGCTCGTAATTCGGGTTGAATGGCATTAGAGCGGTCTAATTGGTCTTGATCACTACCAGGATCATTTAAGTAGCCCGCCAGCCCTACCACCGTGTGGGCATCAATGAAACCAGGAGTTACTACCTGTGCTTCTAAACGCGTGGCCCCATTGGGTATTTCTATCTCAGATTGTGCCCCCACGGCTCGAATAATTCCACCATGAACCAGAACACGACCATTATAGAGAACCTCACCGGTTCCAATATGTATAGAATCTGCGTCGATGATGTAGGGTTTGTCGTTGCTTTGCGCCCATGTTGTAGCGCTGAAAAGGGCAAGGAGTAAAAAAGAGCGTAATAGGGGCATTATTGATCTGCTAAGGACGGTTTTTGTCATGGTGTGTGAGCATATAGGTAATGAGTTCATAGCTATTGCCCTCCCTCATGTGTGTGCGTATGGGTATTGAGGCGGAACACCCCATACCCACCAGTGGCTATTTTTTTGTCCTCTGGATTGGATCTATCCCATATCTTTTGCCCCTCAATCCAAGTTTGTTCTACATGGGTATAAACGCTAAATGGGTCGCCACTAAGAATGACTAAATCGGCATCTTTACCTTTTTTAAGGGATCCAACACGATTATCGATTCGCATCATTTTAGCATTGGCCAAAGTGAGGGCTTCAAGCGCCTTATCTCGGCTCATGCCTTCACGCACGGCAAAGGCCGCAGACCTAAGAAATAACCTAGAGTCAGTTACATAATCGTCCGTGTGTATTCCAACCGCAGCTCCTGCTTGTTCTAAGGCAGCGCCGTTTGCGTTGCTAAAATCTTTCGCCTCCATTTTACCACCAAAAGAATCAAGGGTTATGATGGATGAGGGATATCCAGAAGCCGCAATTTCATCAGCGACCTTGTAGGCTTCAGACACATGCTGTAGAACCATATCATATCCAAATTCATCTGCCAGCCGAATAGCCGTGAGCACGTCGTCATGACGGTGGGTGTGATGATGGACTGTTCGTTTGCCTTCTAGTACTTCAATTAGTGTTTCTAAGCGAAGGTTTCTGGCGGGTATGTTATTTTCTTCATCCTGTGCGGCCATTATTTTTTGTTGGTAATCTTGGGCCTCTACAAACAGGGCGCGAACTAAAGCGGCAGATTTTGCTCGGGTTCCAGGGGAGTTCCCACTGCCAATTGGGTTAGTTCCGTTGGCCATTTTAAGACCACCACATACTTCTGGATATTCTTCCGAACAGAGCAACATGTCTTGAACATCGGTAGCCGCGCGTAATTTAACATAAATAGTTTGCCCACTCATTAGCAGTCCAGACCCTGGCATAACGTTGGCCGCCGTAATGCCGCCGGATAAAGCCTTTTTAATAGATGGGGAAAGAGGGTTAAAAGAGTCCATAACACGGACATCTGGGTGCGTGGCAGATGATCGGTCTCCACCATCACCCCCGCCTATATGAGAGTGCGTATCGACCAGGCCGGGCAGGATTACTTTTCCAGAAACATCGCTAATAAGGGCGTTTCTAGGAATTCTGGTTTTTGAGTCCCCAACAGCGGTTATGACCCCGCCCTCAATGAGCAATACTCCGTTTTCAATAGGCGCTTGCTCTATAGGATAGATCGTTGCACCAGTGAAAGCTATTGGCCGTTCTTGTGCGCTTCCGGGGATAGCCCATGCGAGAAGGGGTAAAATAAATAGTGAAATGAGAAAAAAGCGATTTTTCATAATGGGTAGATTAAGATTTTGGATAAGTTAAAAAATCGAGCGGCTAACCCAAGTAAAAAATCAAAAAACTACCGAAGCCCTAGTATTGCAGACCCAGTTTCTGAATAACTTAGGGGCTTCTTGAGTAATTTCATAGGTATTGAGGGATCTAGCAACAATGTTCCTCGATAGAAAAAATACATACTTATTGCCATGATGGTGTGGGCTACATCAAGGTGGTTAAACCATACATGTATACCTATTTCAAGAGTGTAAAAAACGGCTGATAATCCAGCAAATAGCACTGTTCTAACAAAAACCAAATGCATTGGGTGACCTGTTTTTCTAAACATTATGATATGCAAGGGAAGCACAACCAGGCCTAAGCCATAAGCCGAATGAACTTTGATAAAGAAAAAATTCAAGGTGATAAAGGTAATAACGGCAAACGAAATTAATTCAACCACATTGAACCATTCCAGAACACGACCAAAACGGTTTGAAAAAAAGGGTTGTGCTTGAAAAATACTTGCCCGTTCAATAGCCATTACGGCAATCATGCTTATTAACCATCCTGGTAATTTCCATTCTATCCCAACAGCATACTGAAAGGCGTGACCCAAAACTCCTCCTAAAAAAGTAGCCAAAGCCATTATTAAAAAATAATACCGCATGTATCGGTGAATTACACCAGGAAAGGCTTTTTTGCGGAGACTTAAAAAAGCATACAAACACACAATAGTTATCCAAAGGTCTGTAAACGTAACCATTGGTTCCATGATGGGTAGACCAAATAATTCTATAGTAGGCTGGCCTGTTGGAGAAGGGAAATCACTCATATATAGAAGTGAAGTTATCTTTTCCGAAATGTGAATAAATAAGGTTATTCGGAAGGTGAGTTATAAACGCTAGTAGGATGAAGCGAGGCGTTTTTTAGTTTAACTTCTACTAATATACGACAAGGAGTGTGCGTTTACCAAATCGGTGTTTAATTGTATAGGTAATGATAAGTAAAGTATAATAAAAACGTATATAAAACTAATTAAAAGTAACTATCTTGGTTTAAAAAGTAAGCTGGTATTAGCCTAAAAAAAATCTTTCTATAGTAAAAATACGGCAATTTTGAGCTAAGCTCTTACAACAGGCAAGCGCCAGTGAAGTATAGCGAGATTTAGACAGGGGGTATAAATTATAAACTCATCGGGCGCCCAATCTCCTGAATTGTATAAAAAAGCGCACAGACCCCAGTATAATTATATTGAACGAAAACGATGGGCCATATGCTAGCGCGAGGGACAATAGCGCACGCGAATTAGCCGGTTAAAAAGCAATAATTATGCGCGGTGCAGCTTGTCGACGTAATCCAAGGCTTCCCAAGGGAACTCATCGCGGCCAAAGTGGCCATAAGCGGCGGTAGGACGGTATATAGGTTTTCGTAACGAAAAACGTGAAATAATACCTTTCGGGGTGCAATCAAAGGTGTTGGAGACAAGATTTGCTAATTCAAGATCGCTTTTCTTGCCGGTACCATAGGTATTCACATTAATTGAAACGGGCTCTGCCACGCCAATTGCGTATGCCAATTGAACCAAACACTCATCTGCTAGTTCAGCAGCCACTAGGTTTTTTGCGATATGTCGAGCAGCATAGGCAGCGCTTCGGTCTACTTTGGAGGGATCTTTTCCTGAAAACGCACCTCCGCCATGAGCGCCAAACCCACCGTAGGTATCTACTATAATTTTTCGCCCTGTAAGACCAGCGTCTCCATGTGGGCCGCCAATGACAAATGAACCCGTAGGATTAACGTGAAAAATGGTTTCATTGTCCATCAAATGACCTGGCAATATAGTTGAAAAGAGGTGCTCTCGAAGATCATTTGCAATGTCGTCTTGGTTAACACCCGCATCATGCTGAGTTGAGAGAACTACCGTATGAATTCGTTTTGGGCTTCCGTCCGGATTGTACTCAATGGTTACTTGACTCTTACTATCCGGGCCTAGATATGGCATCTTAGCCGTGTTTTTACGTATAGCAGCTAGTTCGCGAAGTAAATTATGGGATAGTTGTAAGGGCATGGGCATAAATTCAGGCGTTTGGCGGGTTGCGTAGCCAAACATCATCCCTTGATCGCCTGCGCCGTCAAGATCCACTCCCTTGGCTATATCGGGGCTTTGTGTGTGAATAGACGATAAAACCCCACAGCTATCTGAATCGAACCGATAGGAGGCTTTGGTGTACCCAATCTCATGAATAACCTCACGAACAATTTCTTGTATATCAACATAAGCCTGAGTGGTCACTTCTCCAGCAACCACCGCTAAGCCCGTAGTCACCATTGTCTCAACCGCCACCCTAGAAAGGGGGTCTTGGCGCAATAATTCATCTAATATAGCATCGGAAATTTGATCTGCTACCTTGTCTGGATGGCCTTCAGAGACCGATTCGGAAGTAAATAAGTGGTTCATCTAGTAAAGATAAGAAGATTCTTAATCAAATAGAGAGCCGGAATCTGCGGGGCGCTGCATTCCTAAGTAGGAAAATGCTTTATTGGTAGCTATCCGGCCTTTTGGTGTGCGCTGAAGAAAGCCCTCTTTAATTAAAAAGGGCTCATATACTTCTTCAATAGTTCCCTTGTCTTCACCAACAGCAACTCCTAGGGTGCTAAGCCCAACAGGTCCGCCGCCATAGTGCTCAATAATGGCACGAAGCATACGAATATCCATGTCATCCAAGCCGTTTCTATCTACATCCAAAGCATTAAGAGCCTTATCTGCAATATGCTCATCGATGCTATCTAAATGGTCGACCTGGGCAAAATCGCGCGTTCTACGAAGGAGTTTATTAACAATACGTGGCGTACCCCTACTTCGGCTGGCGATCTCATGGGCGCCCGCGTCATTAATCCCAAAACCCATAATATCAGCAGATCTAAGTGCTATTCGTTGCAATAATTCCACATCATAGTAGTCTAGTCGTATGTCAATTCCAAAACGAGCACGCAGAGGCGCCGTCAACATTCCTTTTCGAGTGGTGGCGCCTATGAGAGTGAAGCGGTTTAATTCTATTTGAATACTTCTGGCATTAGGACCTGAATCTATCACAATATCCAAGGTAAAATCTTCCATGGCGCTATATAAGTACTCTTCAATAACAGGGTTAAGTCGATGTATTTCATCTATAAAGAGTACATCGCCTTCCTCTAAATTGGTCAGCATTCCGGCTAGATCTCCAGGTTTGTCGATGATTGGCCCAGTAGTTGGGCGCATGTTAACCCCCATTTCTTCGGCAATTATATACGCCAAGGTGGTTTTTCCCAAGCCCGGAGGCCCAGATAGAATAACATGGTCAAGTGCTTCACCGCGTTGTTTAGCCGCCTTTATGAACACTTTTAAGTTATCAATGGCTTTTTGTTGGCCAATGAATTCGTCAATGGACGAAGGCCTAACACTTTGTTCAAAAGCATCTTCTTTATGTTGCGGATTTAATAAAGGGTTTTGCACGTAGTTGGATTCAAATTAATGCTTAGTTAATAGAATTATACTTAGATTTACGTCGAATTGCGTATGCAAAATGTCTATTTTAGAAAAACAGTGGTACACTAAGCAATACATTCCATTGGTTTTACCCCAATAAGTTGCTTAAAGCAGGCTAAACACCTATAACTAATAGACAACATCAGAACACTACAACACGATTAGATTTGCCAAAAACGAAACAAACACGAAAAAAGGGATTGTTTGGCCCAGAATATTATTTCAACTATGAACTTAGTTGGCTAGAGTTCAATAGTCGTGTGTTGTCCGAGGCGGAGACGGCAGAGAATAACCTGTTGGAGCGAGTTAAGTTTATAGGAATAGTATGCTCCAATTTAGATGAATTTTTTCAGAAGAGAGTAGGGGGGTTAAAAAGGCAGCTACACGCAGGTGTTCATACTATTTCTGTGGATGGCCTAAACGCTCAAGAACAGCTTAAACGTATTCGCAAGCGTGTATTGGAAATGATAGAACGTTATAGGGGCTGCTTTTTTAACGAACTATTGCCAAGTCTAGAAAGTAACGGGATCTCCATAAGGAGCATGGAAGAATTGACCGCCGAACAGCAGCAAAAAGCGGATTCTTTTTTTACCCGTCAATTATATCCAATAATTACCCCTTTAGCAGTAGACGAGTCACATCCCTTCCCTTTTATTTCGAACCAAAGCCTTTCCTTTGCCATTCAATTACGAAATAAAAAAAGCAACGAAAAGAGTTTTGCTCGAATAAAAATCCCATCCAATCGGCCACGTTTTATTGCGGTGCATGAAAGCGCCAATAAAATGGTATTCCTTCCCATTGAGGATTTAATTAAGGCAAAGATGGAGTTATTTTTTCCGGGCATGGAGGTACTTTCCGCGCATCTCTTTCGGGTAACTAGAAATGCATCATTAGAGCGAAACGAAGAAGAAGCCGACGACTTGCTAGAGGTTATAGAAGACGAATTAAGAGAGCGAAAATTTGCCCAGATTGTACGTTTAGAGCTAGATGTACAAACCCCTGCACCGGTGAAAAAATTCTTAGTTAAACACCTCGAAATCATCCCTCAAGATGTGTATGAAATGAAGGGCACAATTGGTCTGGTTGATGTATTTCAAATCGCCTCCGTAAAAGGCTTTTCTCGCTTAAAGGATGAGCCATGGAGCCCGGTACTTCACCCTGTTTTTCATCACCCCCCGGAAGAGCAGCTACCCAATATCTTTTCTGTTATTAAGAAGGGCGATTTTATGGTTCATCACCCTTATCATAGTTTTGAATTGAGCACACAGCGATTTATTGAGGAGGCGGCTAAAGACCCAAAGGTATTAGCCATAAAGCAAACTCTGTATCGCACATCTAAGGATTCACCCCTTATGCATGCATTAATGCACGCGGCAGAGGAGGGCAAGCAGGTGGCTGTTTTAGTAGAAATAAAAGCTCGTTTTGATGAGGAGCGTAATATTCTATGGGCACAACAATTGGAAAACGTGGGAGTCCATGTAGCGTATGGCATTCCAGGATTGAAAATCCATACTAAGCTAACCATGGTGGTTCGCGAAGAAGAAGAGGGTCTGCGAACATATTGCCACATTGGTACGGGTAATTATCATCCCGATACGGCTCAACTATATGAGGATTTAGGCTTATTTACCTGTGATGAGGTGATGGCTAAAGATGTAACCAATGTCTTTAATTTGTTGACAGGATTTGCACCAGAACAACGCTTTGATAAATTACTTGTGGCGCCCAGATATATGAGAAAGGGGATGCTGGATTTAATCGATCACGAAATTGAAGAAGCCAAAGCAAGCAAGCCCGCAAGAATCATTGCCAAAATGAACAGCTTAGAAGATCCTCAAATCATTGAACGCTTATATGAAGCCTCCAATGCAGGCGTTGAAATAGACTTGATAGTGAGGGGTGTTTGTCGGTTAAGGCCTAGTGTTGCGGGGTTAAGCGACCGCATTCGGGTACATTCGGTGATTGGAAGGTTTTTAGAGCATTCAAGACTGTACTACTTTTACCATTCCGGGGAGCACATCTATACCATAGGCTCTGCTGACTGGATGCATAGAAACCTGGATGCTCGTGTAGAGGCTATAACACCCATTGAAAGTGAGCAGTTAAAAAAGTATCTACAGTTTGTGCTTGAAATCTATTTAAAAGATAACAGGCAACGTTGGATGCTTGAATCAGATGGGACCTACAGTAAGGCGTCTACTACCGAAAAAGGGGTTAAAAAAGGCACACATAAAGCAATGATGAAGCACATTTCGTCTTCCAAAACACCTATTCCGATGCCTAGCTAATAGCGCGTTAAAATGCCATCCTATTTACTCATGCATTTTGACCCAGTGAGACAATAAAAGCTCAAGTTCAAGGCAATCAATGAGTTCTTCAGATGTGCAGAGCTCTACCCAAAGTTGGTCTTTTTCGTCTTCGCTAAGCTTGCCCTTTACATAGTTGTCGATTTTTTTAAGTATAGCTTGTACCTTTGATAATACAGTTGACATGTTTTTTCTTTTTTGTTTTAAGTGACTACTTATTTCTTCTTTTCTTTCCTTCTTTTTTCCTTCCTTTGATGTCCTTTTTTGGTAATCTGAATGCGAGCACCCCCCCTATTCATTAACTCAAATGAGGGGATCAGGGGTTTAAATGCGTTCATTGGCGCATGGCTCTAAGGGTGTGGACTACAAATACCGCTATATAAGCGCCAATACTAACCGGCTCAAGTGGTAATGATAGACAACGCCCAAAAAGAGATAACTCAGTACGCGCCACAGCAGATACTTTTAAGCGAAAGTGAGTTATTCGCCCCCCCTTAAAGAGACCCCTCCTGTGAGTTCCTTACATTATTGATCTAATTTTTTTTGGCAGCAAGCCTGGAGTACTTTTAAAATGCGATGTTTTCGAGTCCATGCAGCATTTACATTAATCCCAAAGTGATCGGCAACATCTTGGGCATTGTGACTTGGGTTTTTTAACCAATATAAAATGTACTCACGCGAACTAGGATTCAATTGTTGAATGCAATCCGTTAATATAGTCATGCGCTCCTCTTGTAAGATTTCCTCAAGTTGATAAGCTTTTGAGCCATGTTCTTCTGCTACAAATGGAATGTGCGCCGAATACTTTGCTTTTTTTAATCTAAAATATTCATGCTTAGCAGAGGTAAGGAAATAAGCCAGCAAAGACTCAGGCTTCTCAATACCATCTTCTTTGATGCGCTTAACGCCCCTCATCAACACTGTTTGGACGCAATCTTCGGCGTCTTCCGTACTAGCCCCAAAACGTATTTGCAAGTAGCGCGTTAATACCTTGACCAACTTCGGTGTTAAATCATTTAGTGCTTCTGAATCATTTTTCATGACCGCCCCCATAAATATGTTATAATTTGTTTTACTCATAAGTTACATGTTATCAATGTTATGCTAACAAGTCAAGTAAAAAATAAAATTTTTTTTGAAGGCTTTTCTCCAAATAACCTATTAGCTTTACTGCATGTATCGCGTACAACTACAGAACTTCGAAGGCCCCTTAGACTTACTTCTTTTTTTTATTAAAAGAGACGAGTTAGATATTTACGATATCCCTATTTCTTACATAACCAATCAGTTTTTGGAATATCTACATCTACTTGAAGAATTAGACCTAGACGTAGCAAGTGAATTTGTTTGGATGGCAAGCAATCTAATGTCTATTAAGGCTAAAATGATGCTGCCAAGAGAGGACTCTGATGAAGAAGATTTACTAGACGAGCAGGATCCACGGTATGAACTAGTGCAGCAGTTATTGGAGTATAAGCGCTATAAAGAGATGTCGCTTAAGTTGTCTGATATAGACGAAGAAACGCGGAAGAAATATGGTCGTGGGTATCCACTGGCGGACGAAGTTGAGCAGCAAGCGTCTGGAGAGGCATTGCAAGATGTAACACTGTTCGATTTAATCGCCGCGTTCAAAAAAGTATTAACAGATATCGAGAGAAAAAATGTCGTTCACCGAGTGGAAAAAGTTGAGGCGACGATAGAGCAGCAATCTGAATATATTTTAAACACCCTTCAACAAAAAGGGAAGCAAAGCTTTATAAGCTTGTGTGCGGAGGTCAAACAACGAGTAATTGTTGCCATCACCTTTTTAGCTGTTTTAGAGATGATCAAAGAAAAGCAGATTCGCCTTTATTTGGGCGATAACCCAACGGAATTTTATGTAGACTTAATGCCGGTAAGTGAGATTCTTGGGCAAGATTAAGGTCTTTGTCATACCATTTACTCTCCAAAAAGAGCATACACAAAAGCCTTTTTATCAAATACTTGCAAATCTTCCATGCCCTCCCCCAAGCCAATATATTTGACCGGAACGGATAACTCGTGAGAAATGCCTAAGACAATCCCTCCTTTAGCCGTGCCATCAAGCTTAGTTAAGACCAAGCCGGTAATATCCACGGCTTCTGTAAAGGCGCGCGCTTGCTGAAGAGCGTTTTGACCGGTTGATGCATCTAGCACCAATAAAACCTCATGTGGGGCGCCAGGAACAACTTTAGAGAGCACTCTCTTTATTTTAGAGAGTTCATCCATTAACGCTTTTTTATTGTGCAATCTGCCAGCAGTATCGATGATACTCAGGTCGGCACCCCTCGCTTTAGCGGCGGCAACGGTGTCAAAAGCAACGGCAGCAGGATCAGCATTCTGCCCTTGCTCAATAATAGGTACATTAGCCCGCTCACTCCAGATTTTAAGCTGATCTACCGCAGCAGCCCGAAAGGTGTCAGCCGCGCCCAGCAGGACTGATTTACCGGCCGATTTATACCGGTGTGCCAATTTTCCAATGGTGGTGGTTTTACCCACTCCATTCACCCCTACCACTAAAATTATATGTGGTGTTTCCGGGAATTGTGCATCAAATTCAGCAGAACGTTTGACGGGGTTTTCCATCAAAAGACCAATAATCTCGTCACGAAGTAACGTATTCAATTCTTCTTTGGTAACATATTTATCCCTGGAAACCCGTTCTTCTATGCGTCGGATAATATCGAGAGTGGTTTTTACCCCGACGTCTGAGGTTATTAAAATTTCTTCGAGTTCATCGAGAATGGCGTCGTCAATTTGGTCTTTCCCTGCGATCGCCTTTCCCAGTTTATTTAGTAACCCATTACGACTTTCTTCAACCCCCTTCTCTAAGGTGGCATTCTTTTTAAAGCCTAATTTTTCTAAAAATCCCATATATACACCATTAATTAAAACGCGCGCCTTTCATTATGTTTCTATAGCGTAAAAGATACATAATAAATGAGAACAACATGATGGTGACCGATGCCCAAAGCAGGACGGAATGAACCAGGGTGGCCGACCTAAAAAAGAAGACAGAAATCCAATAAAGAGAGATAACATTCACTGATATTTTCCCCGAAATGGTACTCATAGCCACTTTTCCATAACGCAGCTTGATGAATGATGAGCCAAGTAAAATAAGCACATCGCGGGCAATGAAAAGCCATAAGAACCACAAAGGCACCCAGCCAATAACAGCGGTATAAATGAATAATAGTCCTGCGGCTACCTTATCAGAAACGGGGTCAATCATCTTCCCTACCTCTGAAATAGTGTTTGTTTTACGGGCAACATATCCATCTAGATAATCCGAAAAAACCCCGTATCCTATTAGAAGCCCAATAATTACATCAACCGAATATCCATTGATGTAGTGCCTATAGACCACCGGTAGCACAATAAATACCCGAGAAAATGATATAAAATTAGAAATGGTAAAAACCTTACCACTAACCTCTAATTTTTTACCATCTATGTTATTTTGAACCGACAAGACCCAGGTTTTATTACGATATTTATTGTGTCTAAAGTTAAAACCAATCCCTCGATAAAGCCACATGAAAAAATCCCATTCAAATTTGCGGCTAAATGGACGCCTTGCAGAGCAAAAAAAGCACAGTGAAAAGGTGTTTTCAGGAGACTTGTTACACGTATTCAAAGATGAAGCCGTCCTCCCAGATGCTAGCACTGGCCGAAGAGAATGGATACAGCATCCTGGTGCTTGCGCAGTAGTGCCTTTGTTTGAAAATGGGGATTGTGTGCTCATTCAGCAGTTTCGGTATCCAGCTCAGCAATTGTTTTGGGAAGTCCCTGCTGGAAAAATAGACCGCGGAGAAGACCCTTTTACTACGGCCAACAGAGAATTGGAGGAAGAAACAGGCTATCGCGCTAAAGAATGGACCTACATTGGGCATTTTTATCCAGCCATAGGATATGCCGATGAAGTTATTCACGTATATCTAGCCGAAGGGCTTATTCCTGGGCGACAAAATACGGATCAGGACGAATTTTTGAGCGTTTACAGGGTGCCTTTTAACGAATTAGTTGACATGATACATAGCGGCGAAATAAATGACGCCAAAACCATTAGCAGTATCATTCGAGTTCAGGGCTTTTTAGCGCGCGACAGAATGAAAGAGTGAGCGCGGTGCTTTTGTTAATTATCCATGTTGGATAAAAAGTGGTTATGACTGATTTAGCTCAAAAAACTAACGAAGCTCAAAAAACGAACAAGGCCCAAATAGCCAGTTGCCTAGCCTTCTTTTTTTGCCCCATGTTGCTCAATAAAATCACGAGCCTTTAGAATCTGAACCACTTTTTTGCTGTTGCGCTCCATAATTTTTACCTGAAACAAACTCAAAATAGCTTGCTGCTGAAGTAATTCAATTACAGCGGAGGTAGTTTCGCATTCTTCGGTTTCACTAACTAAGTCATTTATACCCTGAACAATGTATCGGTAATTATGGGTGTTCGATTTATTGGGTTTTTCTGCCTCGCTTGAGCGTTGTTCCGGTGCATTAAAGTATTCCTGCAATGATTCTTCAGTAACATACCAGCTCACCCCTAATTTACGTCCTCTAATACGACCAGAACGAAGGTACGATCGCAAAGTAAGCTTAGAAACGCCCAGCTGTTCGTGTAAATCGTCAATAGAATAAAGGATTAAACTGCCAATTTGCTTAGGCATGGTCGGATTCTGATTCGGAATGAGGGTCATTTGCCTGATTAAACGCTTCAGTAATACGCTGATTCATGAGTCGCCTATAGTGCTTAAACTCGTACTCACTAACGGTAAATTCCGATGCAAATTCACCATTGGAACAATGTACAGTATATTTGTTGGGTCGCCCTGAGGCGCTTACCTTTACCTGTACGGCTCCAAGTTTGTATTGCTCTATTACAGAATTTGTCATGTATCAAATGCCCATATTTTGTACTATTAGTTGTGCTAAAGATACTATTATAATTAGATAAAATTGAGGCTAAGCAAAGATTGTAATGACTAAAAAATCTGTTATCGCCATTGTTTTAGGGGCATTTTTAGGTGTATTTGTCTACAATGCTATACAGAAAACCGCCCCAGTAGAAATCCAAAACGCACCTGACTGGCGTAGCTTGGACGCAGGATTGCAAGAAGCTAGAGATTCTGATAAGCTAGTCCTGGTTGATGTATACGAAGATGGGTGTAAATACTGTCGAGCCATGGAGCGGGAAGTATACCCAGACACCACGGTACGGGCGGTTTTGGACGCTGGATACATCCCTGTAAAAGTAAATGGAAATGCCGATGAGCCAGTACGTTTCCGAGGGCAGGAACTTAGCTCTAGAACGTGGGCTCAACAGCAGGGAATTTATGTCTTTCCAGGCACTCTAATTTTAGATCCAAATGGCAATCAATTAAAGCGGCGCACAGGGTTTATGAATACCGATGAACTTCGGCAGTTTCTTTATCGTTAAGGACCGCCATCACTCAGGAACGTGTGTAAGACCTGAGGCAGGAACGTGTGCATAAACCCGATAGAAATATTGTATAATTAAGTCAATTCTATCGTAGATTATCCATCAAACCATTCTTAACCATCACCGATATGTTTAAACAATCCACTTTTTACCCCCTGGGTTTTGCTCTTTTATTTTGGCTGTCATGTGCGGCTACTTCCACCCCCCAGGCACAAAATGAATATACCTTCACCAGTTATGTAAGCGGCATAGAAGTGCCATGGGGAATGGATTGGTTATCTAGCGGTGAGCTATTAGTTACAGATCGATCAGGAATTTTATACGTGGTGCGGGAAGGCGAAATAGTCGAGGAATATACGGAGGTACTTGGGGACCTCTATCCTGAGCGTCAAGGAGGATTTTTAGATGTTCAGGCACATCCTAATCATGCAGAAAATGGATGGATATATTTTAGCTATTCATCCACCGCGGGAGATGGTGAGGGCGCAAACACCAAAATTATCCGCGCAAAATTAGGGGAAAATGGCTTAGAACAGGTAGAGACACTCTATAAAGCCACACCGAATAGCAAAAGAGGCGTACATTACGGCAGTCGCCTCGAGTTTGGAACCGATGGCACACTCTATTTTACCATTGGGGACCGTGGGAATAGGGATGTAAACCCTCAAAGTCTTTCTATAGACGGTGGAAAAGTTTATCGAATAAATGACGATGGAAGTATACCCCAAGATAACCCCTTTGTAGGACAGGCTAACGCCATTGAGGCGGTTTATTCATATGGCCATCGAAACCAGCAAGGAATGGAGCGGCACCCGGTCACGGGTCAAATGTGGGCGCATGAACACGGACCGCGTGGAGGCGATGAGCTGAATATCATAGAGCCAGGTAAGAATTATGGTTGGCCCGTAATAAGCTATGGAATAAATTACAATGGAACTCCTTTTGCCGAGGATTCCGTTCGTGAGGGGATGCAGCAACCCATTCAATATTGGGTTCCATCCATTGCCCCTTCAGGGATGACTTTTGTAACCAGCGATCAATACCCCGATTGGAAAGGGCACTTATTGGTTGGTTCTCTAAAATTTGGATTAGTAGAATTACTGCAACTCGACGGCAACACCGTTGTATCACGAACGGAAGTGCTTCAGGGAATAGGCCGTGTGCGTAGTATTAAACAAGGACCCGATGGATATATCTACGTGGGTGTTACGGGCCAAGGAATTTTTCGGGTAGAGGGAGTCTAAAGCACTCCTGAACCCCATCCTTCTCGGTATTTTCTACGGACAAAGGCATTAGCTGGTTCGAAGTTGGTTACCTTCATGGTCGGACCGTCCCATAAAAGTTGAATGCCCCGACCCGGGTAGCGAGTGCGTATCCTTTCCATCTCCACTCCTTCTTCGGTGTATGTTTCCTTGTATTCTTCTTTATAGTCGTAGCTTCGTATAGCCAAATTTCCCATCAGCACACTTTCGGTTAGTGGTCCTGCGATATCAAAAGAGGAACTCAGTTCATGCTCGCCATACCCCGCTAAACAAGCGTTTACCCATTGATGATGATGTCCTTCAGGTACACGAGGTAGTGTTTGGGGCACTTGCACATGCTCATTCAACCTAGTAGGGAGAAGACGAGCGTTTCGACCATAGGTGTCGCACATCATTTTACCGCGATCCCCGATAATAATGACCCCGTTACCCCCATCACCCATGAGTTCATCAGGTTCCAAT
>NTKP01000025.1 GCA_002457365.1 Rhodothermaeota bacterium MED-G12 | reverse complement strand
ACGCCAAATTAAGCCAAGAAGTAGCCCGGTTAGAGGCCATGGTCGCACAATCTGAGACGACCTGGAATCGTGTTCAAACGCTTTATGAGGAAGAAAATATAGGATCTGAAATTGATTACTTGACTGCCAAGTACGCATTTGATCAAAATAAGTCGGCCCTTGCTTCATTGCTGGTAGATCTAGAGAATACCGAGATCATTGCTCCTTTTAATGGGGTCGTTGAAACAATTTTTGTAGAAGAGGGGGAAATGGTTGCCCCGGGAATGCCTGCTATACGTTTAATTGGCGCAGAACAATTTGTTATATCTGCAGGAGTGCCAGCTAGGTATGCCAATGTAGTTGAGTTAGGCGACCGAGTCGATGTATGGTTTGATACACAAGTGCAAGATACCTTGGCCGGAACTATTGTGTATGTAGCGAATAGCATTGATCCTTCTAATCGAACCTTTAAAATAGATATCCGTCTTCCTAGTGGTCAGAGTTACTACAAAGTGGATATGATAGCTAATTTACGACTCAATACACTGAGTTTGGACCAAGCGGTGGTGGTAAGTGAAGAGTTCGTGTATTCAAAAGATGACGGTTATGTCATGTATGTCAAGGAATCCAATTCAGAAGGGAAAGACATTGCACGCGAACGAAAAGTGGAATTAGGCCCATCGTTTAAAACCGAAGTGGTAATTAATCAAGGCTTGGTACCCGGTGACGAAATCATCACCATTGGCTCGGCGTTTTTAAATGATGGGGTGCGCATTAATGTGGTTAATTCGACGGGTCCCGTACTTGCATTCGACTAATAAAAACTATTCAAGTAAGGACTATGTCTACGACAAATACAGATAATAGAAAAGAATTTTGGCTGTCCACTTTTGCCATTAATAACCGGATTAGTGTAATGGTATTGGTGGCTCTAGTGGCCATTATGGGAACGGTTTCCTATCTAACCATTCCCAAAGAATCATTCCCTAACATAACGGTACCCAATATTTTTGTGGTCACGCTTTATCCTGGTGTATCACCAGAGGATATGGAGAGCCTAGTGACACGAAAATTAGAGGATGAATTAGGGAATATTTCTGAAATCAAAGAAATGACCTCTACCTCGACGGAAGGTTATTCCAGTGTGGTTTTAGAATTTGATACGGGTATTGATATCGAAGAAGCCCTTCAAAAGGTGCGAGAGAAGGTAGACCTTGCAAAAGCAGAGCTTCCTGAAGACGCCGAGGAACCCTTGGTTCAGGAGGTGAATTTGAGTGAGTTTCCCATTATGCAAATCAACCTATCGGGAGATTATGACTTAGAAATTCTGAAAGATATAGCCGAGGACCTACAAGATAAAATCGAAGCAATCCCGACGGTGTTAGGGGTGGATCTTACAGGTGGGTTAGAACGAGAGGTTCAGGTTGATGTAGACTTGGCCAAATTAAAATATTATAACCTTAGCTTTGGCGACATCATTGGTGCGATTAGTGCTGAAAATGTGACCATCCCTGGTGGAGATATATCGGTAGGAACCAAGAGTTTTTTATTGCGTGTCCCAGGTCAATATCAAGAGACGGCTCCAATTGAGGATGTGGTGTTAAAGGTGAACGAGGGCAAACCAATTTATCTTCGTGATATTGCCAACGTGACCTTTGGATTTAAAGAGAGAGAAACCTACTCAACCTTGGATGAGTCTCCAGTAATTACCCTAGGTGTAAAAAAACGCACGGGTGAGAATATATTAGAAACTTATGATCGGGTAAGTGCCATTTTAGACGATGCTTTACCTACCCTGCCCCCTACAACCACCTACAAAATTACCAATGATCAAAGCAAAGATGTAAAGAACATGGTAAGCAGTTTGGAGAACAATATCATTTCAGGACTTATTCTGGTTATTGGCGTTCTGCTGTTTTTCTTAGGGGTACGTAACGCATCCTTTGTAGGAATATCCATTCCGCTTTCTATGTTTTTGTCGTTCATCATTCTAAGTGCACTCGGCATAACCATGAATATGATTGTTTTATTCTCTTTGATATTAGCCTTAGGTATGTTGGTGGATAATGCTATCGTAGTTGTAGAGAACATTTATCGATATCTCGAAGAAGGGTATGATAATTTTGAATCCGCAAAAAAAGGGACAGGAGAGGTTGCTGGACCAATTATTGCAGGAACAGCCACCACGCTAGCAGCTTTTTTCCCTATGATTTTTTGGCCGGGTACGGTGGGTGAGTTTATGGGGTACTTACCAAAAACACTAATCATTACCCTGAGTAGTTCTTTATTTGTTGGACTAATTATTAACCCAGTGATATGTGCTTTATTCATGACTATTGATGGTGATACCAATAAAGCACAGTTGACCAAACGGGGTAAGCAGATACTTTATGGCATGCTAGCTTTGGTGTTGTTAGTCTTGGTAGTAAGTAGTTTTGTTACATGGACTATGCTCATCGTACTAGGAGTATTATTATGGTTACTAAACAAATATGTTTTAGCTCCTACTGGCAAGTGGTGGCAAGCAGATGGGTTGAATGTATTCATAGGCACCTATGAAAACTCCTTGGTTTGGGCTCTAAATAATCGACTAAAGACGGTTGGAATTGCCTTTTTTGTGCTTATTATGAGCTTCGTTGTCTTAGGAGTTTTCAATCCCGGGACAGAATTCTTTCCAGAAGACATACCCCCGAGGGATGTCTACGTCCAAATTGAAACCCCCGTTGGCTCTGACGTAGAGTTTACCCGATCTGTTGTTGATAAGGTTGCCGAACGAGTAAAAAATATTCCACAGGCGAGTGATATTAATACCATATTGGCGGTTTCAGGTGCTGCTATATCAAGTGACCCTGCTGGTGGGGGTGGTAATTCTACTCACAAAGGAACGGTAGCCATAAATTTTGTCGACTACGAACTTCGTGAAGGAGATATCTTTGAGGCGATGGAGTATATGCGAAATGACCTTAATGGTGTTATAGCAGGGGCAAAAATTACGGTAGAAAAACCGCAGGATGGTCCCCCAACAGGCCCTCCCATTAATTTAGAAATTTTTGGTCCTGATATGACAGAATTGACTAGAATATCTAATGATGTGTTAAGCGCCTTGGAAGCCGATTCAATTTTTGCAAAAATGGATGGTTTAGAAACAAATCTACCGGATTCTCGACCAGAAATACGAGTGGAAGTAGACCGGGAAAAAGCAGGTCTATATGAATTGAACACCAACATGATTGGGATGACCGTTCGGCAAGCAATTAATGGAGTTGAAGCTTCAAAATTCAGGGATGGGAAGGAAGAATATGAGATTGTAGTACGCCTAGCAAAGGAATATCGTGACGATTTAAGCACCTTATCGGATTTGACGGTATTTCACGAAGGTGTTCAAATACCTCTTTCTGAAGTAGCTTCCTGGGAGATTAGCGACGGCTTTGGTGGAATACGGCATAAAGAATCTGAGCGAGTTATAACGGTGAGTGCCGATGTCCGATCTGGCTATCAATCCAACGCGGTCTTAGCAGAAGCTCAGCAAGTATTGGCTACGTATTTAAACGGTTTACCCCCAGGATATAATTACGAGTGGACGGGTCAGCAGCAGGAACAAGACGAATCGTTTGCTTTTTTAGGTAGAGCCTTTTTGATTGCGGTCTTCTTAATTGCATTTATCTTGGTTTCTCAATTCAATTCCATAGTAAAACCGGTTATAATTCTTAGTTCCGTAGTTATGTCGACCGCAGGAGTATTTTACGGGTTGGTAACCTTTCAGATGGCTTTTGGACTCATGGCCTTTTTGGGGCTTATTTCTTTAGCTGGGGTAGTAGTAAACAACGCTATTGTACTTATTGACTACGTGGATATTTTACGAACCAGGGACGGTCTTGATTTACGCTCAGCGTTAGTGCAGGCGGGTAAAGTCCGATTTCGCCCGGTAATTTTAACGGCTATAACCACGACCTTGGGCTTAGTTCCACTAGCTGTTGGATTTAACTTTGATTTTATCACACTGGTTAACAACCCCCTCGAATTTTTCACACATCTTGGTGAATACATTTATTGGGGGGGTGAACAGGCAGCTTGGTGGGGACCAATGGCTATAGCAGTAATTGTTGGACTGTTATTTTCTACTTTCCTTACTTTAATTTTGGTGCCTGTGCTATACAGTGTTATTGAACGAGGTAAACAATCTCTGCAGCAACTATTTTTTGCTGGCAAAGAAAGCACACCTATAACGGAATAAATTATTGACGTATGATTCAACGTGTTCAAACCGTGCACTTAATAAGTAGTATTATACTAAATGGAGCCATGTTTGCTACTGCACTTTTTAAAAGAGCAGTAGAAGGGCCGCAGGATTGGATATGGATTGGACTTGTAGGTGCAGCGGCGCTTTCTGTGGTAATTAGCTTATGGGCGATTTTTCAATATTCGAATCGAACACAGCAAATGAAAACCATTCGGATAGCCCAATTATTTCAAATAATGTTAGTGGGTGGTTCCTTTGGAATTCTCTTTTCACTTGGTGGAATAGGCACCTATTTATGGGACGAAGCAATTGGAGTTGGCCTGGTTACTACTGCATTCGGTTTGCAGTTTTTAGCTGTTCGTGGGGTTCGTAAAGATGAAGATCTTGTTAAATCTATGGACCGGCTGCGTTAATCTAAATAGTAATGCAGTTTAAATAAATGCATAGCGGTAACCCCACACAAGAGATCCCCATGTGGAGAGTATTCCTAATCATGGGAATAGGACTCTCGGCAATTGGCTTTTCTCCTGTACTAGTTCGATTTGCTTCGGATAGTTCACCTTTTTTGTTAGCAGTCGTACGAACCCTTACCGCTTACATCGTTTTGTTACCCTTTTATTATTGGTATAGAAGGAAAACGTTTAGGGATACACAAGGCTCATCCAGTGAAATAAAGGGTCTGCAAAGCGAAATATCGAAACAATTTTGGTGGATGGCCCTAGCTGGCGCTAGCTTAGGCCTTCATTTGATTGCATGGATCAGTTCCATCTATTTTACCTCTATAGCCTCAGCTTCTGTTTTAGTAACCATTCATCCGATACTGCTCATTTTAGTTGAGCGAATAGCGTTTAAATATCGATTTCAATGGACTGTTTGGGTAGGTGTGTTCATTGCATTTATAGGGTCCATAATTTTAGGCTTTAGTGATCAAGCTGCCGAGGGGATGTATCCAAATCCTGTATTAGGGAATGCCCTTGCAGTTCTAGCGGCCATAATATTTGCAGTATACTTTTTAGTTGGTAATCGTATTCGGCAACAAACTAGTTGGATAGAGTATGTTGTTCCTGTATATGGTTGGGCGGCTGCCACCGCATTTATCGTTTTATTCGCCTTGTATGGTGCGGCGCATTGGGGATGGATCAATGCATCCGACTCCGTACTCTTGAAAGGAATCGTAGCATCGGTTAGTGGGGAGAGTTTAGGGCTTAGGGAGCTCTTAAATCCTTCCTTGTTATGGGTGGGAGTGGCTTTAGCGTTAGGTCCTCAAATAATTGGGCATGGCAGCCTGAATTACGCGGTTAAGTTTGTTTCACCAACCTTATTATCGACCCTCATTCTTTTTGAACCTGTATTATCATCGGTAGTAGCGTTCATTATTTTTGGAGAAGTACCTCTATTTTGGTCCTTGATTGGAATGGGGGTCATTTTCTTAGGGATTCTCTTAACATGGGCTAAAAAATCCCGATAATCAGGCTTTAGAGTGTCTTTAAGCCACGATAAAGCCATTAAAAAATATTCCGTATATTTAACAATGTCTTAGGAGCAAAACAATGATTTACCTCCTGCCAAGACTAAAAAGAATGTCATCTATTCTTACCATATCGAAACGCTATAAACAAACCCTGTACTTGGGTTTGGGTTCATTTCTTTTATTCTCTTGTAGCGGCAAGATAGAAGAGAATAAAGCTGTAGAGTCAATATCTAGTGAATTTTCAACTCCCATATCTAGAGATTTTGATCAGATAAAAGAAGAAGGGGTTCTAAGGATGATCACTCGTTATAGTTCGGGTAGTTATTTTTTAGATCATGGTATTCAGGCTGGTTTTGAATATGAGTTTATTCAGGCTTTTGCCAAATCTCACGGTCTTAGCGTTGAAGTCATAATACCAGCGCCCAACCAATCACCAATTGAATTATTGAATAATGGGAAGGGAGATATCATTGCGGATAATCTAACGATCAACGAAGAACGCTCGAAATGGCTTCGTTTTTCACGCTCCTATAATAAAGTAAATCAGGTGGTTGTTGTATCCTCGGCATTAGGGTATACTCCCTATCAGGTTAATGAGCTAGAAGGGATTCCTATAACTATCCAAAAAAATAGCTCCTACTATCCCGTATTGCTACGATTAATGGACATGGGATGGAATTTGGAACTCAATGTCATAGAAGAAGAGCGTTCCACTGAAAGTATCCTTATGGACTTAGCTAGGGGAGAAGTTCTAGCTACGGTTGCGGATGATCATATATTACAGGCGTCAAAAAAGTATATACGCGGGTTAATAGAAGGCCCTGTTCTCACCCAAAATGACGAAATTGCCTGGGCACTACGTACCAATGCGCCAATATTAGAAACACAGGTAAATTCCTTTCTATCCCAGCATATGTGGATGGATGAATATGGAACTCCCAAGCGTAGTGAGTTTCTTAATGTACTCCGAAAAAAATATTTCGAAGGAAGTCGGCAAATGGCCGATTATTTCAATCCCGTTAAAGATCAGCAAAAAATGGGGGCACTATCTCCTTATGACAGCTTGATGCAACAAGTGGCCGCAGAATTTGGAATGGATTGGGTTATGCTTACTGCGGTGGCTGCTCAAGAGTCTAAATTTGATTCTGAGGTGGTGAGTTGGGCAGGTGCTGTTGGCATTATGCAGGTAATCCCTAAATATTCAGAACAAACCGCCGATTCGCTACTTATTCCTGAAATAAATATTCGAGAAGGAGCCCGTATTTTATCCGAGCATATACAGCATTATTCTTATATGGATTCATTGGAAAGCTGGTCGTTTGCTTTGGCTAGCTATAACGCTGGGGCTGGACACATAGCCGATGCCCGAAGAATTGCCATGGATCACAATAAAGATCCTAATAAATGGGCAGATGTAGCACCGTCTTTGTTAAAAAAGATGGAGCCAAAGTATTATGAACAAACTCGTCACGGATATGCCAGAGGAATTGAGACGGTTCAATACGTTCAAAATATTTTAAATAGATATAATACCTATAAGGCAATTATTGTGTTAAGTCAGGAATCTAGGCCTGAACCCAAAGGAATTTTGGGATTCAATAACTTAAAAATAGCGGGTTAATTAACTATTCTTTCTTGACCACAATTAGGGTTAGGTCATCAAATCGTATATGATTTGAGAATTCGTTGACCTCGGATATAATGGCGTTTTTTATTTCTTCCGCTGTTTTATCTAAGTGCCCCAAGACTACTTTTTTTAGCCGTTTTAGACTGTACTCCTCCTCAGTTGTAGGGTGCATGGCCTCGGTCACCCCATCTGTAAAGAAAATTACTACATCATTGGCTTCTAAGGTAAAATACGAAACCATATAGGGGGCTAATGTAGGAAGAGCGCCTAAGAGTAAACCTCCTTCTTTCAATTCGATTTGTTCAACTTGTGCGTTAGGTTCATCCATCGAGTCAGTTTTATTACTCCGAAAAACAATGGGATGGTCATGACCAGCATTCACAAACTTGAGGGTTTTACCGCCAGCTTCAATTTTAGTCCAAAAGAAGGTAATGAACTTATCTGCTGGGGTATTTGTGTATATAAAATCGTTTATAGTCCCTGTGGCAGCTTCGAGAGTGGTATCCTGTAAGGCTAAGGCGTGAATCATAGCTTGTAAATTAGCCATGAGTAAAGCCGCAGGAACACCCTTACCTGTAACATCGGCTATACTTAACAGATGTCCTCCATCATTCAACCGGAATAAATCGAAATAGTCGCCACCTATTTGCTTTGAGGGAATATTGATGGCTGCTACATCCAAACCTTCTATAGTGGGTAATTTTTTTGGTAGTAAGCCCTCCTGAATGGTTCGAGCTAGCTCTAATTCTTTTTGAAATTGTTGATTGAGTAGTTGCTCTTGCAGTAATTGAATTCGTTTAATGTTAAGAACAACTAGATTGGCCAATGATAGAACAAAATCAAGCTCATCAACAGCTAGGGCCTGTCCTGTACTTTTGTTGCCTATGCCTATAACTCCTAAAGTTTCTCCTTGAGATTGAACGGGCAATACATAATGAATTTTTTGTTGGCTTAAATAGGTAGCCCAAGCTTCTAGTTCATCTTTTGAGGATCTATTACCCCCAAATTCAGTCATAGTCTCGACGGCCATTACTCTTGGTATGTCAAAAAGTACTAAGGGATTATGTTCCGGGGCTTTTATTTGTAGTCCAGATTGTACCAATACTCTTGCCTGCCCCCCTTCTTTGAATAAAAAAAGAAAGCGATTTACGAACAGTTGTCCTAATAGAGCAAACTTCATGGTTCGACTTAACTCATCAATTGACTGCATTTGGTTAAAGTCCTTGCTTAATTCAAAAAGCGAATCTAAATCATGGACTTTTCTGTCGAGCCGTCGGTTTATTTTTTTTAATTCTTCAAACATTCTTGAGCTAGAAAGCGTAGCCGAGGTAATGAGGCATAAATTTTCAATGAAATCCTGTTCCTGTGTCGTAATAGCCTCAGATCTAAAGGTGGGTTCAATACAAAGAAACCCGATATGATGGGTAGATGTTCTCAAATGAAACATCACAGCATCCTTTGAGAGTTCTAGCCCCTCAAAAAGTTCAGGGAGTTCGCTGGAGTGGTAGACCCCTTTTTTTAAACTCCCGATTTCGGGCTCATGGGTAAGCATTTGGCCTTCAAGATGGGAAAAACGACCTTTTCCTTTTGAGATGACATAACGGTCTTCACCTGGCCTGTGTACGATGATACAGGCGCTACTTACTCTTAATTTCCCAAGGCTGATCAGAAGTAAGTTGTTTAAAATGAAAGCTGGATCTTGAGACTCAATTAAATCCCGGCCAGTCTCTAAGAGCGTACGTTGTTCAAAACGCCCTAATTGAAGGGCTCGATCATTTGAACTAGATCCATTCATTTGTTAGATCCGTTTTCGCATCAATATGGTATTGGTTTTACCGGCGCTAGAATATTCTACCGAATCCATAAGTTTGTGAATTAAATAAACACCCATGCCACCACGTTGTTTATTTTTTATTCTTTTTAGAAGATCCGGGGGTTGATATTCATCTGCATTAAAATGAAAACCAGTATCGCTCAGTTGTACCCATAATGTGTCGGTAGAGGTGCCTAATTCTATTTTTACAGTCTGATTGGGATCGTTATTGTAGGCGTGTTTTATGATGTTGGTATAAGCTTCGTCAACCGCTAAAATGATTTCGTCTAAATCGTTTTTATTCACATCAAATTGTTGGACAAAATTTTGAACAAAGTTGCGCACTTCTCGCAGATGCTCAGTAGAGGAGGATACATTAATGCTATGCGATGTTGAAGCTTTCAAGATACTGAACCGGACTACTTTTGGGTTTTGAAACTGTTAAGAGCCTCAGATTCATCTCTATGAATATCATACAAACTAGGGAAACCCAATAAGTCAAAGACGTGATAGACACCATCGGTCATATTTGATAGTTTAATATCCCCGCCAAGATTTCGAATATCTTCTATATAGGCCATGAACACACCTAGCCCAGCACTCGCTATATATTCTAAGTTTGAACAGTTTACTATTATGTGGTAAGCCTCTGTTTCAATTAAGGTTTTAAACTGCTGTTCAAGCTGGAAAGCAGTATGAGCATCCAGTTCTCCATTTATTTCAAGAATCGCAATATGCTCTTCTTGGCGTTTGGTAATCGTAAAGTGTTTCATCATAACTAGTGAGTCAGCGTATTCAGGACGATAGGATAATATGGCAAGTTAGTACGTATTTTAAACGTATACGTATAATATAGATAAGTTGATGCAAAAAAATAGGGCATTACATCATTCCGATATAATGCCCTGACTATTCATCAAGAGAGACGCTACTTGAGCGTTGACTCAATTAACTAATTGCTTGCGAGATAAGCAACTAAAATATTTTTTAGCATGTTAATGAGCCTTTTCACGCATTAGATACGATCAAATAGTCAATAGAAATGCTATCCAGACCTTAGTTTCTAGTGGTTACCCAGTAACTCAGACCCATTTCAGTGCCAAAGTTTTGGGCGTCTTGCATGCTTGGGAAATAACCAAGTCGAACTCGAAACCAAACATCACCGGTTGTTTCATCGCCGGTTTGGACGACGTAAGCAGCAGAAACACCTTCACTAGCCCATTGAGCAGCTTGTGCATTTGCTTTTACTTCAGAGCGCCATGCGCCGGTTTGGATGACATAACTGCCATTTTCATCAAATGTAGAGGTTGTTTTTGCAGTTTCTTCCGCTAATCGGACGGCTTCTACCGCAGCCAAACTATCTTCTACGGCTTGCATCCGCGCTTCAAGTGCGGCTTGTTCAGCGACACGAATAGAATCTATTCGTGCTTGTTCTCTGGCCATTCGATCTGCTTCGGATTCACCGCAGGAGAATCCAATCATGGCAAATGCCATTAGAAACAGTAATAGAGATGCTTTTTTCATGAGTGTACTAATTTATTTGGGGTTTTTGTCGCTATTAGAATAGAAACGTAATTCTGTTTTTCTTTAGTTAGTTTGTACCGTAAAGTAAAAAAAGAACTTCTGTATTCTAAATGTTTATAGAATTCCTTTTATTAAGCGCAGAACTAACCATAATAAAATATACACCTATGAGCGGATTTGAGACCATTGATATTATTGTTTTTGTAGCCTACATCATGTTGATTGTGGGAATTGGGCTTTGGGTTTCTAGAGATAAAGACGGGCACCAGAAAAATGCAGAAGATTACTTTTTAGCTGGTAAATCGCTCCCTTGGTGGGCGATAGGGGCGTCACTAATCGCGGCAAATATCTCGGCGGAACAAATTATTGGTATGTCTGGCTCAGGCTTTGCGGTCGGTCTTGCCATTGCTACCTATGAGTGGATGGCCGCCATTACCCTCTTAATTGTTGGGAAGTTTCTCCTTCCTATTTTTATAGAGAAAAAATTATACACCATACCCGAATTTGTTGAGCAGCGATTTAATACCACCTTGAAAACCATTTTGGCGGTATTTTGGATTGCCTTATTTGTGTTTGTAAACCTGACTACGGTCATTTTCTTGGGTGCAAAAGCGTTGGATACTATTTTCGGGGTCGGTGATGGGAGTCTAATTTGGGCCTCTCTCATTGGTTTGGCATTAATTGCAGCAGCCTACTCTATTTATGGTGGATTATCTGCGGTAGCTTGGACCGATGTTGTACAGGTCGTATTGTTGGTCTTAGGCGGTCTTGTAACAACCTTCATAGCTTTGGATCAAGTTACACCAGATGGTGGTGTGTTACGCGGAATTAACCATATCTATGATGTAGCCGGAGATAAATTTCATATGATTTTGGATCGAGATAATCCGGAGTTTAATAACCTCCCAGGAATTGCAGTACTGGTAGGCGGGATGTGGGTGGCGAACTTATATTATTGGGGATTTAACCAATACATAATCCAAAGGACATTAGCCGCTAAATCTCTAGAGGAGTCTCAAAAGGGGATTGTTTTTGCAGCATTTTTAAAGCTCATCATTCCTTTGATTGTCGTTATTCCTGGAATTGTTGCCTATGTGATGTTTTCCCAGCCTGAGGGAACCAATACGATTCCTGGAGTGGTAGAAGCTTTTACCAAAGCAGGTGGTGGGCTTGATAACGATAAGGCGTACCCTTGGTTAATTAGTGAATTTGTGATGCCTGGATTCAAAGGTTTGGTGGTAGCAGCACTTGCGGCCGCTATTGTCTCTTCTTTAGCTTCCATGCTTAATTCGGTAGCCACTATCTTTACCATGGATATTTACAAACCCTATTTCAATAGAGAAGCTACCGATAAACAAACCGTAACAGTGGGTCGCTTAACAGCTATTGTAGCCTTGATTATTGCCGTTCTAGTTGCACCTCAATTAAGCAACATTCCTCAGATGTTTCAATATATTCAAGAATATACTGGCTTGGTGAGCCCAGGGATCTTAGCTGTCTTTATTATGGGGCTTTTCTGGAAGAAAACCACTACCAAAGCCGCTATTTATGGGGTGCTTTCATCCATTGTGATTGCATTGTTGTTAAAGGTACCGTCGTTGGAACTGCCGTTTTTAACTCAAATGTATTACACCTTGATCCTTACCATTGTTGTAATTGCAGGTGTATCATTGACGACTAATCCAAATGATGATGACCCTAAGGCTATTATTACCACTTCGGAAACCTTCAAAACGAGTCGATCCTTTAATATTGGTGCGTATACCGTGCTAATTATTACGGCTGTTCTTTACGCTATCTTCTGGTAGGATTTACCGCTACACCCACTCAAAGCATATCGTTTAACCGTTCACCTTTTCCATCATTTGATGGAAGAGGTGGAATTGGTTTCGAGCTCGTACCAAGTTGTGTTCTGGATAGTTGCAAGAGTAGTACCGATTCCCGTCTAGAAAATCGGTATAGAATCGCAGACCCATGATAAAGGTCATATAAGGGCCAGCAAAGGAGATATAACGCTGTTCGTTCTGGTTTAGCATTGAATCGACTTCGGCTAAAAAAGCGTCTTTATACTGCTGATAATACTCCCAATGTATGCGAACTTGGGCTAGGTCTGGTTCATCTTCTTTAGCCGATGTGGCAATACTACGTAGACCATCGCCTAAATCAAACAACAAGGAACCGGGCATCACGGTATCTAAATCAAGTATGACAGCGTGTTCATTTTCTGGGTGAAGGAGCAGGTTATTCAACTTGGCATCATTATGGGATAATCGATTAAAACGGTGGCCCTCATCGCTGGTAAGAGCATTTTCCATGGCTATAAGCGTAGGGAGGTATTGTTCGATGGTGATGTTCCAGGCCTCAAGGTCAAATGGTAGTAGGTGAGATCCCTGTTTGGTAGTTAATTGTAGGGGCCCATGGTACCTTGCCCGTGCGGCGTGGTGTTGGTGGGCTCGATGGTGGATGCTGTGGAAGGCGTCAAGTGTAGGCTTGAATGCTTCAGTAATCCCGGCAGTTTTTGGTCGCAAAATTTTCTCCGGAATAGCCTCTACTCTTTCTGTATCATGCTTTTCTGGTTCATTCTCATGGTTGTTCTCAGCTTTATTAAGCACTCGTGAAAACCGACCAAACGCTTTACCAGCCTTTCGAGCAATCTCAAGCGAAGGGCAATATTCATAACAAATATGCTCACCATAAAAGGTATACAGTCGCCAAGGCTGATGGTCGGCATCCCAATAATACAGGCTCTGAGCCGAGTAGGGTACTACTTGAGGTAGTTGAATCCCTAGCGTATCTATGGATTCTTTTTTGAATAAATGAACTAGGGCGTGGTGATTTTTTTCGATCTGTTCGGGCTTGGTGAAAACCTGTGTGTTCAATTTCTGAAGAATCCAGCTTGGTGTGCCCGATTGTTGAATAAGGTAACTATCATGAATGTGACCAAGCCCTAGTTGCTGCACCTCAAGTTCATTAACCGGTATCTCAGGTATGAAGGAGTGTACTATATGTTTTAACTCTGAAGAGGATCTTTTTTTTATTGACATAGCTTAATTGGGCATAGCTGAATTGGACATAGCTTATTGCGTCCAAAGGGGTGTTGGGTAAGCCCCTTTTTGTACCAAATCGAGCAATGAATCACGAACAATGGGCGCATCATCCGGATAGGTAACTCCAAACCAGACAGAGTTATTCTCTAGTACAGAAACCGATAGACCTCGTTCGATACAGGACTGAAGGGCGCTGGGAATATAGCATTCCGCCGTGAGTTGCTGAGGATTCATTTCCTGAATTTGTTCGGTGAAAAAATTGGTTAAAAGATCTTCAAGTACCGAAAAAATTGCTGCACTAAATCCCATTAAGTTCATTGAAACAATTTCGGTACCATCTAAAAGTTGGACGGTTCCGTTTTCTTTGTACCAAATAGAGGTTCCATCGGTTTCTATGTGGGTTCGCTCAACGATTCGGCTTAGATTGCCGCCCCTAATTTCACAAATACCTCTAGAGACGGAACCATTTTTCGAAAGGGTACGAGTGATGGGATACCCAACCAAACAGGCGTCCAAGGAATCATTGTCTAGCGTTGTTAAGTGTTGGGCAATACGAAGGAAAGCGTCACGTCCATAAAAGTCGTCGGCATTAATCATGGCAAAGGGTTCATGGATACATTCGCGAGCAGCCCATAGAGCATGTGCCGTTCCCCACGGTTTTGTACGCTCCACCGGCCGTTCACCACCCTCTGGTAAATCGTCCATCTTTTGTAATACGCACTCAAAACGAGCTTCGGGATAGTAGGTGCTCCTATAGCCGCCCCATCTAGCTTCCAGTGCTTCTTTGAAGCTAGGCATCATCGATTCTCGAACCACAAAAACGATCTGAGTAAAACCGGCCGTTAACCCGTCATAAATTGCGTAATCGAGCAAGCTTTCTTGATTCGGTCCTAGGCCATCGGTTTGTTTTTGGCCTCCGTACCGGCTACCTAAACCTGCTGCAAGTATGACCAGTGAGATGGGTTGCATAGGAAGTTTACAGATCCCCTAGACCAAATACGGGTGCGCGATGCATCCATGCACCTTGGGTGAAATCAGGTATTTCCTGCGGAGCACCGCCCTCGGCAATTGAGCGCTCGGATAATGGGGTGATGACCCGCATCACGGCCCCATCATATACATCAATCACAGGGGGCTCCTGCCGGCGAACCCCTTCTATAAAAGCCCTATCTAGGAAGAAGTCCATGCCTCCATGCCCGGAATTTGCGGCTTCTTCGCCATACTGCTTCCATAGGGGATGATCGTACTTGTCGAACCATTCCGATCCCGCATCCCAGCGGTGATTTTCTGAAACGCCTTCGATGTGAACGCGTTGGGTATAATAGTCAAATTCGGCCAAGCCTTGCACTCCCTGTATTCTAAAACCAAGGGAATAAGGTCGAGGCAAATTGGTGTCGTGGGTTAGAATAATCGTTTCTCCTCGGGCTGTCGTGAGGGTGGAGGTAACAACATCACCCAGTTTCCATTCCTTAGTTGCATAAGGGTGATTAGGTCCTCCATCGGGATGCTGTTTCGCAAAATGTTTAAGCGACCGGGCCTTGGTCGCATGCGAAGTCAAACTTGTGAGCCGGTTCCCTCTATTCATATCCATCCATGTGGCTATCGGTCCTAGCCCATGCGTAGGGTACAATTCTCCGTTACGCTGTAGCGAATGCTCGGTACGCCAACGAGCTTCCCCGTAGGATCCCTCCCCGTACAGCAGCCCACCCTGACCGTCATTAAACTTTACGGTACGCAAATCATGTTGGTATCCACCCCGGAAATGCAGTAACTCCCCAAATACATTATCCCGAACCATGTTTAGTACAGCCATTACATCCCTTCGATAATTCACATTTTCCATAAACATTAGGTGAGTACCCGTACGCTCATGTGTGCGCACCAACTCCCAGCACTCGTCCACAGAAAATGCCCCAGACACTTCTACCCCAACGTACACTCCCGCTTCCATAGCAGCTAGTGACATAGGCGTATGCCATCTCCAATTGGTTGCGATGACTACCGCATCCAAATTCTCTTTCGCGAGCATATCCTCATAGGTTCGTTCGTGGTCGCTATATACGGTGGGTTTGGGCTGTCCCTTAGCCTCAATAATTTTCGAAGCTCGATCAATAGCATCCGGATCAATATCACAAATAGCCACGCACTGCACCTTCGGATGGTCCAGCAGGTTATTTACATGATTTCGTCCACGAAGTCCTGTTCCTATAAACCCAATTTGAATATGATCATTAACGCCCTTTTTGACCGTTCTAGATGTACTCTCCCCACTGGTTGATGCGTTTGCTGCCCCAGTTGTTGCACCTCCGCCGAGTACCCCGGCGAGTCCTGCAAGCGAACTTTTTTTCATAAAGGTTTTTCGATTCATCGTACTGTACTAGTTAATTTTTAATTGTCTCCAAAGCCGAATTACTAAAAAACTGCTGGTCAAACTAATGAACATGAGCCCGAGACCCCAGGCCCATTTCCCATAAATAAAGTTACCAGTAGAAAACAAGGCGGCATAAATACCTAATGTTCCCAAAGCTACGCTTAGAAGACTTTGGGGTAAGTCCCATCCCTTTTGTTCTTCTGAAAATAGAATGTCTTGTTTTTCCGCCGCATCGATCACTTTTTTCCATCCTGGCCCACCTGGCTGCACTTGTTGGTAAAATCGAATGAGGGTTTCCATACTTTCTGGTTTAGTCAGATAGGTGGTAGCAATCCATACTAAGCTAGTAAAGCTTACGGCGATGAGCAGTTTAACCGCTGCAGCATCCAATAAAGTGGTTTCTACCCAAGCATCAGGAACCAATAGGACTAATACAAAAGCCATGATGGTAGCCGAGGCCATCGCCACAATTTCAGTCCAAGCGTTAATTCGCCACCAAAACCAGCGCAACAAGTAAATAGCGCCCGATCCAGCTCCAGATAAAAGGAGTATGTCAAAGGCTTGTGTCGCATTTTCTAAGATGGTCATCGCCATAATGGCCGATAAAATCATCAAGCCTGCGGTAGCCCATCGACCCATAGCAACCAAATGCTCCTCGCTGGAGTCTGGCCGGATAAAGCGCTTGTAAAAGTCATTCACTAAGTAGGATGCGCCCCAATTTAAATGGGTGCTTAGGGTAGACATAATGGCGGCTATGAGTGAGGCAACAACCAGACCTAACCATCCCGTGCCTAGCTTAGTTAGCATAGCGGGATAGGCAATATCATCACCCAGATATTGTTCTTTTATGTTAGGGAATTCTGATTTTATTGAGGCTAAATCTGGATAGATAACGATAGATGCGAGGGCCACAATAATCCAAGGCCATGGGCGAAGCGCATAATGGGCGACATTGAAGAGTAAACTAGCTCCAATAGCATTTTCTTCATCTTTAGCGGCTAGCATTCGCTGTGCAATATAGCCCCCACCACCTGGTTCTGAGCCAGGATACCACACTGCCCACCATTGGACGGCTATCGGGATAATAAATAACGTAAGCAGTAATGAGGGATCACTAAGATCGGGAATAAGATTCAATTTTGGGACCACATCTGGATGGGTAATTAAGGCATGTAACCCTCCAATTTCTGGCTCTTGTAATACAATGTAGGCGGCATAAAAGGCCCCTGTCATAGCAATTCCAAACTGGAAAAAATCAGCCCAAATAACCCCTTTAATTCCCCCTAAAGAGGAATAAAGGACTACGATAACGGAAATTGAAAGTACAATAACCCAGGGTTCTAAACCCAGCATGATTGAACCAATTTTAATTCCGGCTAAGGTAACGGTCCCCATAATTAAGCAGTTAAAGAAAATACCTAAATACAGTGCCCGGAAACCGCGAAGAAACGAAGCTGCTTTACCGCCATAGCGAAGTTCATACAGACCCAAGTCCGTTACAACTTCGGATCGGCGCCATAACTTTGCATAAATGAACACCGTGACCATACCGGTTATAAGAAATGCCCACCAAGCCCAGTTATTGGCCACTCCACCTTCACGCACTAATCCAGCCACTAGATTTGGGGTATCTGCTGAAAAAGTGGTGGCCACCATGGATATCCCAAGTAACCACCATGGCATAGAACGTCCCCCAAGAAAATACTCAGACGTGTTTTTACTGGCTGATTGTGAGGCTACCCAACCGATAGCCAAAAGAATGATGAAGAATATCCCGATAATCCACCAATCTAATGCTTGTAAGACCATACTCCAGATGTGTTACTTAATTGATTCGGGAATATGCAAGCAATAGCATTAAAAAGAAAACGGAATTACGTGATTGATCAGAATGTGTTCGTAATGCGTGCGTGCTGTTTTTTTATAAGCCAATCATCGCGAAAATTTCTCTGCGAACGTCTTCGTTGATGGAAACCGCCAGCAAAATAGAAATAAATAGCCCGAATAGAGCATAACTCAAATCTCGAAAGACCATTCTGAGTACTTTTGGCATAGGATGCCCAAGATGAACGCCCTTTCCGGTAAGACTCATGCCCACTTCTCGACCTGCGAGTAGGCCTAAAAATACCCAAGTTGTACTCATGGGTACGGTACTCACGGTTAGTTTGTAGATGAGTAAAACAGCATAGATAAAGTCAATAATGGTGGCTGATCGTATGTCAGTTACTCTTGATTTTTCGGTAACAATTTGTTGAATTTTGTCTCCTTTTAGGTAGAAAAGAATTCCTAGACCAAAGAAAATAAACAGGGCAAATACGAGGAATTGTCCTGTACTTAATGAGCGTGGGAGATAGACCGCCACATTGGCTGCATCCTGCATGACCCAGACGGCCCACAAGCTTCCAGAGGTGATCCATTGGACGGGAGTCCAAAACTTTTTGGGACTTGAATTGCTGAATTTTGTTTCGAGTGTTTTGGTGACAACCAACCAAACAGTAAGCCCAGCGGCAAATGCTAAAAAGTAGCCACTTAAACTTTTGCCTAATACCCCTGTAATACTGGAGGCCGATGCAGCGAAACAGCTAAGTAACAGGAAAGTGGTAGATACGGGCATTCTCAATCTAGTTAGAATGAGAAGAAAAAGAGGAGCCGCTACTTGTAAAAAAGTAAACTGGGTTGGGGTTTCATTAAACCCTTTAGAGGTGAGACGCTGATAACTAACATCTCCATCGAACAGAATCCAACTTATGGTGACGGTGACCAAGAAAATTCCACCAATATAGATCCAAAGCATCCACCAAGGTTTATCCTGGTTGGAGGCCAAGAAAGTACCAATCGTTTGAATACTGTCATTGGCTATGGCGGAATACCCGGCAAAAAAGAAACCTACCCACATGGCAATGTGAGCATAAGGGAAAGAGATACCGGCCGCAAAGAAGAAGATGCCTAAAAGGCCAATAAATATACGCTCTTCTTTGATGAATGAGTAAAAGCTGTAGGGGATAAGTTGTTGAACTAGGCTTTGTTCACGTGAAGACTTATCGGGCTGATCTGCGTTGGACATAAAATTGGTTCATATAAATGTTGACCATCTAAATGTATAAATATAAGCCTAATATGTATTTCTAAGGTTAACTAAGAGTTAACTTTTCGCTCCAGCTTAGCTAGCCGTTGATGCAATCGATTAATGGTTATCTCTTCTTTGCTATAGTGAAATAACGTTCCATCAATGTATGTTTCTACCCAGGTTTGTTCTCCAAGGACGAATTCGGTTTTGGTTACCAATTCATGAATATTTGCGTCATAGAGCTTCCATAGTCCATGTCGAATCATTTTATCATTTTGTTTGGTGAACATTCCTTGTTGAAGTATATCACCTTCAGAATCCGTGATAGTTACTGAGTAGAGATCCCCTGGTAACTTTGTTAGTTGGGTGTTGGTTGGGTAGGTTTCTACATCTGTCTGAGCGAAGCTAATTGCGCTGGTAAAGAATAGAGCTATAAAACCAATGATTATTTTTTTCATGTCGCTCCTGATTTGTTATTGCTATTCTAATGTTACCAAATTGTTAACAAAAAGTAAAGCTAATGTTAACAAACATTTTTTTAAATACTATTTTTATTGGGTTTAAAATAAATAGAACACGAATCATAATATTGAGGGCTACTTCTTAATTTGAATGATTCGGCTTTTTCAATCATATTAGGTGTAAGGAGACAGTGGGTATGGTATCAATAAATAAGCCCCCCTCTTCTTTATAAACACATAAGTCGTTATTTAACAGAAACAAAATGAACACTAAAGTGAGACTCCTTGGAGTGCTCTTATCGGTGTATTGGATAACTCTAGCTTGTTCTCCCACTCACTGTGAGTGTGTGGACTTACTTGAAAAAGCTACTACACGTATTCAGGAGCATACTGCTTTAAATGAAACCGAAATCCTACGTTTAGACTCAGATGTACAGCGATGTATAGTACAATACGAAGGAGTACAAAAGAATGAGAAAACAAGGGTTGCTACTATTCAGGATGATCCGTCTTGGTTTACTGAACGGGTAGCATCATCCCTCTCGAAAGCCAGTAGTGCCTGCCTTTCGGGTCCTAAATAAATAGGTTATTTGATTAAACGGTTGTCTGTATTAGACCAATTCAACCGGGTTGAGTTGAATACTTACATGAAACTATTCGTGTTGAAATAGGTATAATTAGTCTACATCTATTTTTGATTTTAAACCTATCTATACATGTCTTCTTACGTAAAAAAAGCTGTTTTAATCGGCATTATTATTCAACTCATAGCCTCACTATTCCCAGCCCAGTGGGCTAATGCGGCAACAGTATTGGATAAGGTCAAATTAGAAGGGACTATTGTAGACGCTCAAACGGGTGAAGCCTTACCAGCTGCGCATCTAATAATTAAGGATACATACACAGGAACTATTACCAATGCTGATGGAGCGTTTGAGATAACAGCACCCACATTGCCAGTGACACTAGTGGCGAGGTTCATTGGGTATGAATCCGTTGAAGTAACCGTACGTGAGCAAAAAACAGTCATTATCCAGATGCAACCTGCAGTGGTGAATATGGATGCAGTTATCATTACCGAAGAAGATCCAGCTGTGTATATAATGGAGAAGGTTATAGAAAGTAAACAGCAATGGCGCTCAAATTTGAATAGATATAAAGCGGACGCGTATACTCGGCAACAAATCAAAAGAGATACTGCCATTGTATCAATTAATGAGAGCTTATCTGAGCTTTATTGGGATAGAGAGAAAGGAGTTAGAGAAATATTAAAGTCCAAGAGGCAGACGGCCAATATGGATGAGGCAAGTAACTTTGCAGGTGTAAGCTATACACCTAATTTTTATGACGATAATTTGGATATAACAGGTTTCAATATGGTGGGTATTACTCACCCTGAAGCATTGGACTATTACCACTTTACCTTGCTGGATTATAATAGCATAGATGATGCAATTGTGTATGAGATTGAAGTACGTCCTAAGCGTGAACTTCAACCACTTTTCACGGGGACTTTACAAGTGTTAGATGAGGCTTTTGCACTATTGAGTGTTCGATTAAAACCAAATGAAGTAGTGGTTTTCCCTCCACCTATTCAAGAATTCAATATTTTCTACGAGCAACAATACTCAAATTTTGGAGGGGAATTTTGGTTGCCGGTAGATTTTCGATTAGATGGAGAAATTGAGATTGGTTTACCAGGCCTACAATTTCCACCCATTGGTTTTAAACAAATATCTAAGTTGAGTGATTATGTGGTTAATCAATGGGTACCAGACCAAGTCTTTTTGTTAGAAAACACCTTTACTGTAGATTCTACGTCGATTCAGTCATCGGATTCTTTGTTTGTTCGCAGTTTGGATGTAGTGCCTTTATCAAATATGGAAGAAAGTGCCTATGCTAATTTAGATAGCACGGCTAGTCTTGAAAAATCTTTCCAACCAACGGGCTTTTTGGCCAAGTTTGTAACGATGGATGAGGAAGATGAACGCCAAGAGACCACTAAAGATTCTAGTTATTTTGGGCAGGCTTGGTCTAGAGTAACTCAAAATATGTTAGTAGAAGCACGATTTAATCGTGTAGATGCCTTATATGCTGGTTTGGGTTTAGAACGACGTTTTCTTGAAAAAGATAGATTAGAATTAAAAGCTGTAGTAGGATATAGCTTTGGTTACAAGGAATGGAACCCAAGAATAGAGGGAGAGTGGGTGTTAGATCCAGAAAATCGGAGAAATAGAATTTGGGCGAAATCCGGTAAAATTACCACTCCGCGTCTAAACAATACCTACTATCCTAGTACAATACAGGCTGTTCCCATTCTTTTTGGTTTTGACGATTACAATGATTATTACCGTAATGAGTACTCAAAAATTGGATTCACACATCGAATGAAAGGTGCTATTCTTGGACGGCGTTCGGATGCGCGTCTTTATTATTCTATAGAAAATCATAGTAGTATTGATTATAAAACAAGTTATGACCTTAGGGCTAGTGACAATAATGCACGGATGAATCCACCTATAGATGATGGCCGTTTATCATCTATTACCATCGAAATTGAGGGAGGAAGTGGAAAAGAGGCCCTAGGAGTAGTTGAAGCAAATAATCTATATCTCGGTATAGAAACATCGCACGAAGTGCTTGGTAGCGATTGGGACTTTGCTAGATTTGAATTAGAATTGTATCAGCGTTTTAAGACCTTTTATAAGCGTAGGCTCATTCCTAATGTCTTAGATGTGAAATTAAAAGCCGGTAGTTTTGTTGGGGGAATTCCTATTCAGCGTAACGGTGCCTTAGATGCCGCCTTGGGGGTATTTGGGCCTTTTGGGGTGTTTAAAACGAAAACATTTACCCCTTACGAAGGGGCGAGTTATGCATCTTTATATGCGGAACACAACTTTCGGTCCATTCCACTGGAAGCATTAGGTTGGAAAGGGGCAGGTAAAAAAGGCTTGAGTATTATTGCCTTTGGCGGAGTAGGTAAAACGTGGGAAAACTCTGAGCAATTGACTTTTATTCAGGAGTTTCCAGGTACTATGTTACCAAACACGATGGGGTTACACACTGAGATTGGTGTTTCTTTAAGCAACATTTTTAGTCTAATTCGACTAGATCTTGCATACCGATTAGATGCCCCCGGATTGTATCCAGGTATTTCCTTGTCACGTTTTTTTTAGAACAACTTGAGTGAAACTTAAGTACAACTTGAGAACAATTAGGA
>NTKP01000024.1 GCA_002457365.1 Rhodothermaeota bacterium MED-G12 | reverse complement strand
TACAAAGATGGCAATCACACATTCAGTACTCTTATGGACAAAGCTAGTCTTTTAGATCCTGAAATGAGATTTCGTTTCTCCTCCCCTCACCCCAAAGATTTCCCTGACGAACTACTCTATCTCATAGCGGAACGCCCCAACCTGTGTAACTATATTCATATTCCAGCCCAGGCAGGAAGCGACAGTATGTTAGAACGCATGCGCCGACCCTATACTCGTGATCAGTATCTTCAACTCATCGAAAAAATGAAGGGCATTATTCCCGGACTCTCCCTATCTACCGATATTATTGCTGGCTTTTGTGGAGAAACCGAAGAAGAACATCAGCAGACCTTATCACTCATGCGAGAAGTTGAGTACGATCTAGCCTACATGTTTGCGTACTCAGAGCGCGAGCGGACCCTGGCGTATAGAAAGTTTGAGGACGATGTCCCACAAGAAGTGAAAAAACGTCGTTTATCCGAAATAATAAGTCAACAAATGTCCATACAGCATAGACGCAACCATGATGAAATTGGACATCGACATGTGGTCTTGGTTGAAGGCACATCAAAACGTTCCGAGCAGCAAATGAGTGGTCGAACAGATACAAACAAAATAGCTGTCTTTGATCGTAACGATTTTGAAAAAGGCGATTATGTGGAAGTAGAAATCACCGGAGCCACTTCCGCCACTCTCATTGCAAAACCCATAGCCACGACCAGTCTCAGAGCGTATTATTCGGCCGTCTTGGAAGCCTAAACGGTATTATGCGTGCCAACCTGCATTTCACCAATTTCTTTCAGCTGACCAAATTGCGGCCATTTTCCTTCAGTAAAAATGCTTTTTTTCGAGTGGTCTTTTTATGGGTCACCACCTTGCTAATCGGCTTTCAAAGCACCAGCAGTAGGGCCCAGGAACTAGGGCTTTGGATACCCTCCTATGAAGTGGATAAGACCCAATGGACTCCTAGCAATCCTGACTCTAATCTTTCCATGCTGCACTATTTAGGTATTGAAACGCTGATTTTTCCACTTGAACTACTCTCAGAGGGTAATACACTTTCTACCCTTGCAAATCAATGGGCCGGAAATCTAGTGATCGATTATGGTGTTCAGTTTATAGATGCCTACAACATTGAAAGACAGCAAGATTCGTTGCTCAATCAGTACGCCTCCGGGATGCTGCTGGCCAGACAACAGCCCTCCATAACTGGCCACCTTATGCATCGCTACAGTCCTTTTCAGGATAGTCTATTTAGTCAACGTTGGTCGCGAATAACTCAAATTCTAAACCAATTTAACCCGAGTGATCTGTTTTATGTTGTACCCGAAAGTCTAGATAGCACCGTTTCAAGCTTATCCGCTGAACCCATGCGAACCCAATGGGTTTCAAGGGCTCAAATTTTTGAATCGCCATTTAAGTGGGAGGATCTAGTACGATTAGAAAACGCATTCCGATCTAATTCAGCAGCACAAGTTATTTGGTTTACTTCAACTTGGCTGGATGAGGCATTCTTAGCACATCCAAGTTTGGAAGAAAGTTTAGTGTTTTGGAATGACACAGGAGATTTTATGTTGGCAGAGCCCGCTGAAAAATTGGATAAGGGGAGTACACATTGGAGTAAGCCCTTTATGGTGGTACTTATTTTGCTCTTTTTAGGGTTATATCAACAATCTCATGTCTATAGGCAAACACCCACCCGATATTTCACTAATTATAGCTTTCTGATTGACGATATGCTGCGTTACTCTGAACGATACGCCCCTATTGGCTTTCTATTATTTGTGATACGAGCAGGGGTTGTAAGTCTGAGTTGTGTGATATGGGGCATGAGTAATGGAACTGTTTTAGATTGGGCCTACTTGGGGCACCTTTTAGTGGGTCAAACAAATCTTGCCCCGAACACCTTTTTATTTTGGGGGCTATTAAGTTTTATTCTACTTGTAACACAATTCGCTGAATTACTGATCCTTCGAATTCCCAAAAACGGCTTTCGAACGATGCGACAAATCTTTGTTATATATAGTTGGAATATTCACCTGAACCTGATTTTACTGCTAGTCATTTTTATTGCCTTTGTAAACCAATTTTCAATAGTCAATGGGATGATCATTCTTTATTCGATCATACTAACGTGGTGGATTTGCTTTGTTCTTTCAGCGATCCAAGGAACTAAAGAGGCCTATAGAGGTGGGAAACGGTATCTATTTTGGTCGCTGGGTATATATACACTACTTGTTGGTCTTAGCATGTACACAATGAGCCAGTCGGAATCTGCTCAGGGAATAATGAGTATGTTTTTAGCTCTTTAAACGGCCAACGAAAGCTTACCTAAAGAAACTTCTCGATCGTTTACATGAAAGGTTTTACCCATTATCATCGCATCGGCTAAAAAAGCGATGAGCGCCGCTTCTTTTGCATCTGGAGGAAGCCCGAGTTCCTCAGAATATCGCTGTGGATGTGCTGGAAAGTAGGCTCTTAAACCTTCCATAATCACCTTATTATATAGCCCGCCTCCACTCACATACCATTCAAAAGGACTATCATCACTTATTTTTTTCATAGCCATCGCCACACTATCTATGGTAAACTGGGTGAGGGTTGCCACTAAATCTTTGGGTTGAAGATGCACTCCCAAACTATCCATTTGATGATGTATATAGCCTAAATTGAATATCTCTTGTCCTGTGGTTTTAGGGAAATTTTCTTTGAAGAAATCGTCTTGCAATAAGGCTTTGATAAACTCTTTGTTCACCATACCCTGCCTGGCAACTGCCCCATCTTCATCGTATTCTTTACCAAAATAAAGGGCCATAGCTTCGTTTATAAGGGTATTGGCAGGTCCTGTGTCGCTGCTCACCACCTCCAAACCGGAATTGATCGAAGGCAACCAACTTAGATTAGCAATACCCCCTAGGTTCAACAGCATTCGAGATATGTTAGCATCCCGAAACAACGCCTCGTCCATCAAAGAAACCAAAGGAGCTCCCTCCCCTCCCACTGCCGTGTGTTTTTGCCGAAAGTCGGAAATAACAGGTAGTCCTGATGCAACGGCTAGTTGATCCCCATCGACTATCTGCAGGGTTGCTGTTCGTTCTTTGGTTGGAAAATGATAAACGGTTTGTCCGTGAGAACCAATGAAATCAACGTCATTATTGCTAAGATTCCATTTTTTTAATGCCATCTTGATAAAGGCCGCATAGCTATGAGCGAGCTTGGTATGCAAAATGCACAAGGTACCTAGTGGGACTTGTTCCTTGGACTGAACCGATACCAATAGGGAACGTATTTTTTCATCATAGGCTACCGTAAGGTGTTCTTTCACTTCTAGTCCCTGTTCGGAACAATGACAATAGGCAATATCTAGGCCATCTAATGAGGTGCCTGACATGAGACCAATAACCCGACGGACAGGTTCATGTGAGAGTTCATAAATTCGTTTAAAGTGCTTGTTCATAGAGCCTTTGTGAAGTATTTTAATAAAAATAATCATTACGCCATGCAAACCAAAGAAGAACACGAGTACCAATCCTTTGAGCAGGATGTAGATCTGCTTGTACAAGCGCTTAAAGATAGTTATGAGTCAACCGATGCCAACTACCGCATCGACGATCTCAATAACACTTTATATGTCTATTTAGAGGGGTTAGCGGAGTACTCAGAGGAGGAAATCGAAGAATTCGCGGCTCCTTTGTTGGAAGAACTGGACTTAGATTTCGAGCATATTTTTTTACTTCCTTTACCTGCTTAGTGGCTCTATGAACCCAGGCACTCACACACGAACCCGGGCACCCACACACGAACCAGAGGAGATTTTAAGGATTTGGGAGGCCTTATCTGAGTGCCTGTTCTAGTTCAGTGGATGCATCAGTGGATTGATCTCGATATTTGACAATGATGGGACACTGCATGCTAAGCCCTTGTGAGCTCGCCCAATCTCCTTTCATGGGACGGGAGCCCGGTATTACAACCGCTCCTTCAGGAATGGCCGCACCTCTTGGCCGTATTTCCTCTTTAACCGCATCGTAAACGGGAATGGATTTTGAGAGAATCACACCTGGGGCAATAATGGCTCTTTTCTGAACCATAATCCCTTCAACTATAGATACTCCAGCGCCAATAAAACAGTCATCCTCTATGATAACTGGTTTCATACCAATGGGTTCTAACACTCCCCCAAGTTGCACTGCAGCCGATAAATGAACGCCTTTTCCTACCTGTGCACATGAACCCACCAAGGCGTGGGAATCGACCATGGAACCCTCACCTACATATGCTCCTACGTTAATGTATGCCGGAGGCATGATGATTACGGAGGGCGCTACATAGGCTCCTCGACGCACCGAAGAACCGCCGGGAACGAGTCGAACCTGATCTTCTGGGCTAAAGTATCGAGGGGGTAAATTGTGCTTGTCTACAAAGCCTTCGTAAATCCCTTCATAAGAGGTATTCACTCCCTCTTTAAACGATTGCAGTATGGCCTGCTTAACTTCAATGTTTACCACCCATCCATCCTTACTAGGTGATGCTGCCCGCATACTTCCGGTTTCTAGTGCATCTAAAATTTCTTCGTAATTCATGATTCTTAACTAATATGGTTAGGAGTCCCAGTCTTGAAGTGTCTTGTCGGCTTCAATGAGGGTCTGTAGAGTTTCTGGTTGTAAATCGTTGATGTCTAAGGGTAGGCGAACGTGTGCGGATGGAATCTGACCTTTATGCTTCATAATGGCTTTAGCGGGTATTGGACTGGGCGCATGAAATAAGGTTTCCACTATAGAAGCCCACTCTTTCAACAGTTTCGATGGATCTAGATTGCATAATTTCCAGTAGTGATATGTCTTCTCTGGCCATACATTTGAGGCAACAGATATATGACCAATCGCTCCTTCGGCCACAAATTCTTTAATCAAATTATCATCTCCACAATACAATGGACTTTTAGGCGCCGCGGCTTTGAAAGCTCGAACATGATCCAGATTCCCACTGGCTTCCTTAAGCCCTAGATAATGAGGGAAAGTAGCAAATATATTTGCAGGTACTTCTGGGTCCATGTGAATGCCTGTCCTAGATGGTACATTATACAGCATGCATGGGGTTTTGGTGGCTTTCATCAGATGGGAAAACCAGGCCATTTGTCCTTCCTTTTTGGGTTTTGCATAAATAGGAGTAACCAGCAAGAACGCATCAACCCCTTCGCCATCACAGTGGTGCATAAAATGGAGCTGCTCTTCTAGTAAAAAGCCTCCCAAACCCACCATAATGGTTACTTTTATATCTAAACGGGTGCAAAAACTAATAATAGCCTTTTTTTGCTCTAGTGGAATATTTAAGCCCTCGCCTGTACTCCCTAAAAGCAGCAATCCGTTTCCGGCTTTTGACTGAGTCATTACCAGCTGCTCCAGTGTTTCAAAATCAATGCGACCGTCCTCGAAAAACGGTGTTATTAGCGCCGTCCAGATAGGAAATTTGTGTAATTCATTCACGCTATATCTCATGTTCATTCACCTTATCAAATAAGTATTCAAATGTAAGTAATCCATTTTCCCCAAAATCGTTCAATTGCTCTGCTGCCCAAATAGCTCCGGACGCAAAAATAGAACGATCCTTTGCTTGATGCCTCACACTCATTTCTTCCCCTGTGGTTTCGATGAGTAGCTCATGTATTCCACATACATCACCCACCCGCTCTGAGCTAATAGGATAATCGTTGCCAAGCCATTGCTGCCACTTTAGAGCGGTTCCACTGGGTGCATCCAATTTTTCGGTATGATGGATATCCTTAATATGTACGCTTGCCTGATCTAACCGAGCCAAGTCCGTAGACATAGACTGCAGCGCTCGTCGGATTACCTGCATACCCATACTGAAATTTTGCCCATGCGCCCACTTTAGCCCACGTTTTTTGAGTTGCTCATCCATATTGGATGGCCATTCAAAGCCTGTGCTCCCCCAAACTACTGGCTTAGCTATTTCCATGAGGGTAGGAATAAGAGATTGAACGGCTGGACCTGGCACAAAAACTATAATTGCGTCAACCATGGGGAAATTTTCAGGCTGAATGGGCTTGGATCGTCCAAATACAGCCACACAGCGATCACCTAACGCCTGGACTACGTAACTGCCTGTTTTTCCACTTCCAATGACCGCAAAAGTTTCCATTCTATCCTATAAAACTTTGATGTAGGGTTTGAACAACTGCTTCTGCATCGGACTCATCAACCAAAAAACATACATTGTTAGCTGATGCACCATGAGAAATCAGTCGAATGTTGTAGTCTTTTAAGGTACTAAAAAGTTGTCCACTTATCCCCAATGTTTGATTCAAAGCATTCCCAATGACCGCCACAAGAGCTAAATTATATTCTACTTCAACATCACAAAAGTCATTTAATGCGCGCAGGACTGCCTCGGAAAGTTCAACCTTGTTAGAAGCTTTATGTGCGGTATCTAAGGTTAGTGAAACACTCACCTCAGAAGTAGTTACCAAATCGACCGAAATACTGTGCTCAGAGAGTATGGAAAAAACTTTAGCTAAAAAGCCAGGTTGGTGCAACATCTCCAAGCTGTGTAAAGTCATGAGTGTTTGCTCTTTACGAACCGACAATGTTCGTACTACAGGGCGATTTAATGGATTTGTGACTATATTTGTCCCGGGTAATTCAGGTTCCATACTGGAAGCAACCCTGACTGGAATGTTCGCTCTTCTCACCGGCTTCACCATTGCCGGATGCAACACTTTACCCCCAAAAATTGATAGCTCTGCAGCTTCATCGAAACTGATTTCATCGATGGCATGTGCGGTGGACACTACCCTTGGGTCCGTGGTATAAACACCTGCCACATCGGTCCAAATTTCTAAACATTCAGCCTCTAAGGCCTCTGCAAACAACGCAGCTGAATAATCACTACCACCTCGTCCTAGGGTGGTTGTTCGACCCTGAACATCGGCCCCAATAAACCCTTGCGTTAAGAGCACATTGCCAGGCTTTAGATCGCTTCCAAAACCTTCATTTGCGGTTAAAAAATGCTGCAACTTAGCATAGGTCACTTTTAGGTTTACCGCTGCTAACCCAAACACTGAATCAGTGCATATGAAATTGCCTGCCCACTTTAGCTGAACATCCAAGTTTTTTTCACGAAGTACCCAGGCAAAGAGCTGAGTAGATAAAATTTCTCCGAAGGCCAACAATGTATCGACCCATTGGGTTTCACTATGATCTTTGCTAGACTGTTGTTTGCTAAGATGTGCTGAAAGATTATGCATACATTCTTCAACCGCTTTGATTGCCTCTTTTTTGAAGCTACACTGAGAAGCGATGTCCAGATGCCGTCGTGAAATCTGCTCAAGTAAACCATTCCCTTCATCCGAGTTTATTGGAAGACTACACAAACGAAGCAAATCGTTGGTTGTTCCAGAGGTGGCACTGATAACCACCCAACTACGCTTGGGATTATCCACAATAATGTTCGCACTTCGCGACATGGCTTCGTAAGACCCAACACTGGTTCCTCCGAATTTTGAAACGATCATAATATATTAATAAGTGTTTGAGCGGTCACAAAATACGGAGCTTCATGTTAATAGACATCCTTTATTTTTATATTGCACCCGCGATGGGTATGCAAATCAATCACCATCTGAGTATGCTCATCGCTAAACCAGATCTTAACCTTTGTAGAACATGCCATTAATCACCAACGATGCCATTGCTTTTGGATTATTAATGATCACTTTGGCGGGTATTTTTACCACCGCCAACAGCTCACACCCGTTTTGGAAAAAATTATACACCTTTGTGCCTTCCTTATTGTTGTGTTACTTTATCCCTTCGATATACTCAACACTTGGATGGATTGACCCTAGTAGTTCTCAGCTCTACTATGTAGCATCACGATATTTACTACCTGCTTCTCTTGTGCTGTTAACCCTGAGCATCGATCTTAAGGCGGTTCTAGGCCTGGGATGGAAGGCTATTGCCATGTTTTTAACGGGCACCATAGGTATCGTTATTGGCGGACCCTTGGCCATGCTTATTGTAGGTGCCTTGGATCCGAGCATACTTGAGGCTAGTAGTCCGGATAACGAAATTTGGAGAGGCTTGGCCACGGTAGCTGGAAGTTGGATTGGTGGAGGTGCCAACCAAACAGCTATGCTAGAAGTGTATCAACCCAGCTCAAGTTTATTTTCTGCAATGGTAACGGTTGATATTATCATGGCCAATTTATGGCTGGCCTTTTTGCTTTATGGTGCAAGTATGGCAACCAAAGTAGATCAATGGCTAGGATCCGATACCAGCGCCATCACCCATTTGCGTGAGCAAGTGCAAGACTATCAGGACAAAATTAAACGAATTCCAAGTTTGTCAGATCTCATGAGTATACTCGCTGTTGCGTTTGGGATAACAGCCATTGGACACATCATTGGTGATAACCTAGCCCCTTGGATAACTGAGAATGCACCAAAACTACGCGAATTTAGTTTAGACTCTGCCTTTTTCTGGATTGTTGTCACCGCAACCACCGGTGGGTTATTAGTGTCTTTCACCAAATTACGCACCCTAGAAGGTGCTGGTGCCTCCAAAGTTGGAAGTTTATTCCTCTACATTCTGGTTATGACTATTGGTCTGAAAATGGATTTAATGGCCTTCTTTGAAGCGCCAGGATTTTTTCTAATTGGGTTAATTTGGATTTTAATGCACGTGGCACTACTGCTTATCGTGGCAAAACTCATAAAAGCACCCCTGTTTTTTGTAGCCGTTGGGAGTCAGGCAAATGTAGGCGGGGCTGCTTCCGCGCCCATAGTCGCTTCTGCCTTTCATCCAGCACTGGCACCCGTTGGAGTGCTACTAGCCGTCCTTGGCTACGCTCTAGGCACCTATGGCGCGTATGCAACTGCCGAAATTATGCGATTAATTTATTAACTTTACTCTTCAATCTAACTAGAGTATAGGTAGTAGGTTGAGTTCGACGTAAATCATTCATCATCCAGAATATCCTTGAAACGAGCGCTCCTATTTTTTTCCAGTTTTGTAGCGGTGGCTATTGTCATTTATGCAATGGCCATTATCCCAAATTTCACCGCCTTTAAGACTCTTTTTCAGAATGCGGAAGGGATGTCCGAAGGGAGTGAGTACGTGGCTAACACCTACTCACTGGTCGATTTAACCCGCTTCATAGGCAACAAACCAGAACATGTGAGTTTGGTTTCTATGTCTATTGACCGGCCCGATTCCAGCCTTTATTACCAGGAAAACCGTCCCCGAACCATGGGTTCCCTAGGCAATCTCATCCTATTATACGCCTATGCACAGGCGGTTGAGTCTTCTCAGCTAGATCCTAACGAAGAATTAGGCCTAGAAGAAATATCGAAATTTCGACTACCACTAATAAGCCAGAATGCACACGATGGGGCTATTGAACGATTGGTTACCGAAGAAAGTCCGTCCTTTACCTTAGAAGATGCCGTACATGCCATGGTGGAGTTTAATGACTTGGTGTTGGCCGATTTTCTATGGGCAAAGCTTGGAATTACCGCCCTAGAAACAGGATTGGAGCAGCTCAGAGACTCTCTAGACCTTAAGGTTACCGAATTACCACTTCCCAACGCTGCTTTGTACATGGCCATTGCAGAGCCTGCTTCCTATGTGCCGGTATTTAGCCCAAAACAAGATTCTATTCGCATAGACTCTACTCAGCGAGCCCTATTTCACTCTAAAGCACTAGAAGATTTTTACCAAAAAACAGCCGATCCTGAGTGGTTTGCATCTGTTCAAGCTGCATTTAAAGCGAACCGGATTAACCAAAATTTTATGCAAGAACGAGATGCCCTTGCTCTTTTTCCACAGACTACGGCGTCCGAATTAGCTCAAATTATGCGTTACCTCTTGCTCGATGATCGGCTCGAAAAAGAACTTCAAGCTCATATTTTAAATGCATTGGGTTGGCCCAACGGTTCTTCTACGGTGGCCAGAAGTTTTGAGTCCTATTATGCACACTACGACAGCCGAATGGGCCTGTTAAGCGGGGTGGATTTTGGCACCTCCATTTATACCGGTGAACGTCGTATTCAAGTGGTTCTTTTCGATGAATTACCGGTGGCGTTTTGGCACCATATGTCGGCTAACCACATGCAAGAAGATTTTCAACAGCGGTTGATCTGGGATCCCGCCCTTTTTCAAACTACAAAAATCGCCTTATGATCCGCCGTTTACTCTACTTTTTTTGGATTTTACCCCTCTATATGGGCTTTATTACCCTACAACAAGTCACCGTACATCTTGGAACCGTTCAAACCTATGAACAAGGGGTTAGTATAGCGGCTGATGTAACCGATTTCGACATTAAACAAATCGCTGCCCAAAGTAACGGATATGTGGTTATCGAATTTCCCCTACCCGATGGCACCCAAGCCGAACGTAAACTCTCCCTATCTATTCAAATGGCTCAGCGAGTTATCGATACTCAGGTAATCCCAATCCGGTACCTAGAAGAAAGTTGGCAACCCATTGTGATGATTCCAACCTACGAACTTCAGAGAAGCACCTCATTCTTAAATGCTATTATTGCACTCATAGGATTCATTATCACCTTTACTGCGGCTATTTTTGCCACCAAGTACGTTCGTACATCAACCCGAAATGATACGGATATTCAGATTCAACGAGTGTAATTTCGCGTCTAACAATTTCGCATCAACGACCTACCCTACCCTATGACAACTCCTGGAACGCTTTATCTCTTGCCCAATACCTTGGGTAAAACCAATGGAAATGCCACACATCCAGAAGAAGTACTGCAAATTATTCGCCATTTAGATGTGCTCATCGTCGAAAATATTCAAAATGCCACACGTTTTTTACAGTGGGTGGGTGACACGGTCCCTGAGTTTAAGATTGAGTTTTATCCGCTGACCAAAAAAACATCAGATATTGACCTTCTTGAATACATTAAACCCTTAAGAAAAGGCAAAAATGCCGGGGTGTTATCCGAAGCAGGACTTCCAGCGATTGCCGATCCTGGGGCTCGACTTGTGGAGTTAGCTCACAAATATCACATCCCTGTACGACCCTTAGTAGGTCCTTCCTCGATCTTTCTGGCCCTAATGGGCTCCGGGTTTAACGGTCAGCAATTTCAATTTCACGGATATTTACCCATGGATGATAAGGCCTGTAGTCAAAAAATTCAGGAACTCGAAGGGCAGTCTAAACGGCACGATATCTCTCAAATTTTCATGGAAACACCCTATCGAAATACGTCTATGATCACACGCATTCTTTCGCAATGTAAGGATGATACCCGACTTTGTGTGGCATGTGATTTAAGTCTGGATAGTGAGGAAATCATCTCCAAACCGGTTGATGAGTGGAAAAAAATGCAGAGACATCCCGATTATGATCCCTCAAAATGGAATAAACGCCCAGTGATTTATCTACTATACGCTCGTTAGTTGATCAATTAGCTCAAAAGAATTACTGCTAAATGGCCTAAACTCACTGGAAATACCTTAGTTTGGTTTTCTGAAAACACCTAAAAATAGTATCTTATTCATCATCTTATAGTGCTATTTGCCCAAATACACATGGACCCAAAGCGGCCTTTACCTTTTTTTTCTGAATCAACTCTATCACCCTGCTTGTCACGCAAGAACTTTTTGTGGTGGTTTACTCTACCCCTTCTAGTAACTGCAGTCTCTTTGTTTAGCCACTTTAACGTTCGAGCTAACCACCCCTATAGTAATGGAACTGAGAGTGGATTTGGTGAAGAATCAGTAGCTTTTGAACAAACTGAAGCTGGATTTTCTACCACTATCGAAGATACACTCCACATGGAACGAATATCTTTTGCACCAAGAGGCGATGGATTAGGGTATGTAATTCGCTTTCATCAATCGACCCGTTTGGATTCCTTTTCCTTAATTCAACCAGCTTCCGATTTAATCCAACTAGAGTTGTTTCACTCCAACATCGACACCCTCGGCATCCAATTCCCTACTTATAACGAAGATGTTCAAGAGGTTCGACTTTACAAGCTTGAGAATAGCTATGGGGTAGACATCTACCTAGGTCAACAACTAAAAGTCATTAGTAATGCTTATCCAGATATGCAGAGTCAAGACTTATTGGTGGCATTGACCTATTCAACCCCTAGAGAAGTAGAGGTGTTTACACAGCAATTTCTTGCTCGAAATTGGTATCTAAGTATTAATCCAGATAATGCACTCGATATACTTGCTCCGGCAGCGTCTAGCCCGACAAACCTGGATCAAGAATATGAGCAAGTTAAAGGTAAACTCCGGTTCGACACGGTGATCATTGACCCTGGGCATGGAGGACATGACCCTGGAAATGTAGGCTATCGTAATGCCAGAGAAAAAGACGTGGTTCTCTCCATATCAAAAAAGCTAGGGAGCTATATCGAGGAATACCTACCCGATGTTAAGGTTATTTACACCCGCGAAACCGATCGCTATGTTGATCTTGAGGAACGAGGCTCCATTGCCAACCGAGCAGAAGGGGATCTCTTTGTGTCTATTCATGCCGATGGTTGGACTTCTTCCTCGGTGTACGGAAGCTCCGTTTTTTTCCTTGGGTTACACCGAAGCGATGCTGCGTTTGAAGTGATGAAACGGGAAAACTCGGTATTCACCAACCACAGTGATGAACTATTTAATCTAACCGAAGAAGATCTTCTTATTTACGAACTCGCCCATTCTGGCTACATCGCAACGAGCGAGCGAATCGCCTATATGATCGAAGATCAATTTAGAACGCGGGCTAATCGTAAATCAAGAGGGGTAAAACAGGCCGGTTTTGTGGTACTTTATCAAGCCTCCATGCCCGCCGTCCTCATCGAGACTGGCTTTTTGAGCAATCCCGCTGAACAACGATTTTTAACCAGTGATTATGGCCAGTCAATTATTGCTTCAGCCATTTTCAGAGCCATTCGAGATTACAAACAAGAGTATGAAAAAACCCAAAACTAATGCCCTGGTAATCGGGGTAGCCGGAGGAAGTGGATCAGGTAAAACCACTGTTGTGAATCTGATCTGTGATCATTTTGGTGAGCAAAACATTCTTAGGATCGAACACGATTCCTACTATCGAGATTTAAAGCATATGCCCTTTGAGGATCGTCTTCAGCAAAACTTCGATCACCCTGCTTCTCTTGAGACTGACCTGCTCATCCGTCACCTAAGAGCCCTTCTTGAAGGGTACCCTGTACATGTTCCTCAATATAATTTCGCTGAACACATTCGTAGCGAAGTCCATCTAGAAGCCCAGCCCACACCCGTCATTTTAATCGATGGAATTCTCATTTTTAGTGAAGCGGAACTACGAGAGCTTATGGACGTTAAAATTTTTGTAGACACCGATGACGATGTACGTCTGCTCCGGCGTATTCAACGGGACATTAGCGAACGTAAACGAGACCTTGACAGCGTGCTGCTCCAATACGAAACATTCGTACGACCCATGCACTTAAAATTTGTTGAACCCAGTAAGCGCTATGCCGACGTCATTATTCCTCATGGCGGGAAAAATGAGGTCGCTCAAGAGATGCTTATATCCATGATTCACAGGCAGCTTGACGGTAGTTCACTCAGCTAATTGAAGTAACAGATTCATGTAGCTGGTTCATGTAACAAATTCATGTAGCTGCTTCTTTTTAAAAACAGCTCTTCCGGCTTAGATACCGAAGTCCTTCAAGCACCAAATGAGGGCGCACCACCACCTTCATCCCTTCCAAAGAGGGGTCTTTCTGCGTTCCCACATTGAATCCAACGGCGGCGTCCTGTACGGGCCAATCTTCCCGCCCTTGATTAACTACCTGATCAAAGAACCAAATTGCATCTCCACCCGTAAGAATAATATCTTGGGTATTTGCTGCCCGAGCGACTTCCAAAATCATTCCTTCAATTCCTGCTACCCAAAAAGCATATTGCCCCCACCAAAGAGCGTTCTGAGTACTTTTCGGAGGAAATTCGGAGGTTTTCTGAGCAGATGGAATAGGTAAATGAGGAGTTATTTGCTGCATACCAACTTGTACCGCCTTTAAGCCTGGAGCGATAACTCCCCCATCAAACTGAGTCTGTGTCAAAGAATCCACCGTAACCGCACTGCCTAAATCCACCACAACCACCGACCCCGAACAAAATGCATGCGCTCCATATGCGGCAATTAACCGATCCAAACCCAAACTATTCACAGGGCTATACTTAATGCGAAGATCCAAACCTTCTATGGAAGCGTGATCAAGCCAAACCACCTCAAAATCATACTGCTCTCCCAATACCTTAAATAGCTCGTTCAAGCGTTCTTTGGAAGGGGCAAACACTAAACTTGCCACTATATATTCAGTACCTTCGCTCAAAAATTGCTGGAAAATTCCGCTCAACGCTTCCTCCCCCTCTTCCCATGACACCGTCTGGACAATGAATTCAGAGGCTTTTTCCGACCATCTACCTAGTTTTAAAAAGCTACTTCCACCATCTAGATATAAGGTAGGCTCAAGCTTTTCTGACTGAAATGCCCTATGGGAAGTATGAATTAAAGAAGCATCTGGCCCGGAAGTTTCTGCCAAAAGCTGCTGCATATGTTCAAGCGTTCGGAATGTTACCATTGTCTAAATAGTTGAGTCGTAACCATAGCTGAGTTATCTTCATTTCAACGACAATATACTAAACCCCAACACAATGAACGTAGCAGATTCGATCGCCATCGTCACCGGCAGTAGCAGCGGAATTGGACAATCCTTTACCGAACAACTACTGCAAAAAGGCGCCACCGTATATGGCTTATCCCGATCGCTAGAACGGATGGAAGCACACAAAAATCAACTGGGTGATGCGGGAGCACATTACCATCCTGTGCGCATGGATATTTCCGATCATGATGCGGTTGAACACTGGGTAAAACAGACCTTCACCGATGCAAACCATTACCCCGACATACTCATAAACAATGCTGGACTTGGCTACTTTGATAATATTGAGGATTTAGCTCTTGAAAAGTTTGAACAAATGATGCAGGTAAATGTTTCCGGAGTTTTCTACCTAACCCGTCACATTACCCCGCTTATGAAAGCCAATCCCAACACCTGCCACATCATAAACATCGCATCGGTCGCCGCGCTCATGGGCAATCCTAAAATTTCGGTCTACAACGCTACTAAGTATGCGTTGAGAGGTTTCAGCGATGCCCTATTCAAAGAATTACGGTACGATGGAATCAAAGTTAGTTGCTTTTTCCCAGGATCCATTGCCACTCGCTTTTTTGACGAAATTGACGAAATAGAAGCCCACAACGGGATGATGCATCCGGACGAGGTAGCAGAAACACTTCTCTTTGTACTCGAACGATCGGATAATTTTTTAATAAGTGAGCTTACGATGCGTCCACTTCAACCCAAAAAGCCATGAGTCTAAGGGAGCTTCCTGAACAACTTCATAAACCAAATAATCCCGTGGGCATGACGATAATTATGCTCGCAATGATCAGTTCTTTTTTCAGCACCTCATGCTCTGTCACTACCGAGGGGCCTAGGATCACAGAACCAACTCAGCTTCTTCCAGACTCAGTGTACATTCCTTTACTCGCCAATATTCAACTCATGCAAGTGTGGAACAAGAGCACGGATACCTTAGACTTAAATTCGGTGAAAAAAGACCTTTTTAGAACATTCAAGGTCAGTGAAAAGCAATTCTTAGACAGCCATCGATACTATCAAAGTGATTTTGAAGGACAACGAGTGCGGCTAGATTCAGTAAAAGTTCTCATAGAAACTGAAAAACGGCGTGTTCAAGAATTCGAGCGAAACAACGAACAAACGAACTAGGTCGTTAAGCAGCATAACAACGAACAAACGAACTAGGACGTCAGGCAAGTCAAAGTCCTACGAATTAGCAGGCGAAAGAGTTAGTCAATTACACGAACAGTTAGCTAGCTAACAACGCGGTAACTGAGTAACTCTTTGGGAATTTCTTCGATAAGTTGTTGACTGAGTAGCCAATAAAGAGCCGAATCTATTCGCTCTTTACTCCAAGATAGCCGCTCTCGAATCTCAGAATAATTAAGGCTCTGCTCACTACCTAACAAATCGAAAAGATCTTGCGCCTGTTCCATGGTCAAGCCTTGCTGCCTAGATCGTTCAGCCCGCTCACAATTATCACAATGCCCGCAGTCCTCTGGTTTGGTTTCTCCAAAATATCGCCGTAAAAAAACCTCCCTACACACCATTGACTCAGCATAGAGTTGCATCCACTCTATCTTCTCTAGCGCGTTCTTTTTCCTGCTTCGCAACAATCCTTTATCAAGTGGTATTCTAGCCTGTCTAGCTTCCACTATCCTTATTTGGTACACCGACTCTTGAATGCGATAGCGTATCCACCCGTCTTGATGAGCTAAAATTTCAAGGTACTTTTCAAATTCATCAAAACTCAAACTAGGCAGATCATGAAACAGTCCTTTGGCCTCATCCCATTCTATACGTACTTCTTGATGATACGCATTCAACCCAAAACGGCGTAAAAAATGGTCCATAAATAACTGCTTATCCAAGTCTTTTATCCCATCAATAATGCCTCGCATCGCCTCTGGACTGAACAAAAATTGAAGCAGTAACTCGCGAGATCTACTTTCTCGAAGCTCCAACAAGCCCCATCGTTCAAAGGTTTCTAATATCCTTGCCCAACGCCTACCACTCCAACCGCTTCTGCGGCAAAGTGCATCCACGGACACTGCTGCCCGGTCCAGCATTTCAGAGCCAACAGCAAGTTCCAACGCATCACATAAAATTTGATACTGCTTGGTTAACTCATCTATTGATGGATATGCCTCCTCAATTCGTTCTTTAGCTTTTCTGAGATGGGCTGGACGATAAAAAAGAATTGGATAGCTTTTTTGCCCGTCCCTTCCAGCCCGTCCAGCCTCCTGATAATACGCCTCCAAGCTATTGGGTATAGTCTCATGAAATACATACCGGCAATCAGGTTTATCGATACCCATTCCAAACGCGTTGGTTGCAGCAACCCAAGGAAGTTTACCGCTAATCCACTGCTGCTGAATATGTGTTCGCTTATCTGCCGATAAACCTGCATGATACGCCTGAGCTGCTATTCCATGTCGCTGCAATCGTTCGGCCCATCGCTCGGTATTTTTTCGAGTCCCGGCATAAATCAACCCGTCACCCAATCCTTTCACTTTTTCCAGTGTGCTCATCATTCGTTCAATGGTATGCTCGGTCCGGAGTACCCACCAAGTCAAATTTTCACGTTTAAATGGTAGGCTAATGGTCGTGTGCTCATCAAACCCTAGTACACTGCAGATATCTTTTTGCACTTCGGGTGTGGCTGTAGCCGTCAATGCAAGCCATTGTATGTGATCGGCTTTAACGGATAAATGTTCGGCCAATTGTCTATAGGCTGGCCTGAATTCATGCCCCCACTCCGAAATACAATGTGCCTCATCTATAGCGATCATACTCAGGGGTAACTGTTCCAATTCCTGCTTAAACCTCTCACTTGCTAGGCGCTCTGGTGCACAATACAGCAGGTCATACATCCCGTTTCGAGCATTAACCAAGCGCTGCTCACTCTCTTTGAAACTTAGCTTGGAAGTAATATATGCCGCTGAAATTCCTCGATCTTGTAACTGTTTAACCTGATCTTCCATCAAGGCAACCAACGGGCTTATCACCAAACAAAGTCCCTCAAAGCTTACCGCAGGTACTTGATAACAGAGTGATTTTCCGGCACCGGTGGGGAAAATAGCTAGGGTTTTTTGGCCTTCACACACCGATCTAATCGCCTGATCTTGACCAGGTCTAAACGCCTCATAGCCCCAATATTTTTGCAGGGAAAGCAGGCATTGTTCATACCTTTGCTCACTTAGACTCATCAATCTCCTTGGGTTCTTGGATATAGAGCAGATTCTTGAATTGACCCGCCCCTTTATATGGTCTTGTCATGATCTAAGATCTAATAACTAATGATCTGACAACTAAAAAGGGGTGGTTCAACACACTAAATTAAGGGCAAATTGCCTTCAAAGATATTATCGAAAGATGTGTCTTCATCCAAATCAGATTCCACCATCATAGCCACTACATCCCCTACTTTTGAACAGGAAATAAAGAGTTCATCATTTAAATCGGGCGTGACCAATCCCTTATCAATAACCAACTCCACCGCCGCCTCTACCCTTCTAGCTTCTTCTATCAGGCCTACATGCTCGAGTAACATGGCTAGGGATAAAATAGTAGCTAAGGGATTGGCTATATCTTTACCAGCGGCTTCTGGATAACTCCCATGGATAGGTTCAAAAAGGCTACTGCTTAACCCTAAAGAAGCTGAGGGTAACAGGCCGATGGATCCTGTTATCACGCTAGTTTCATCCGAAATTATGTCACCAAACATATTTTCAGTCAAAATAACATCGAATCTAGATGGTTGTTGGACCACTTGCATCGCCGCATTATCAACGAACAGATAATCTACCGAAACATCTGGATATTCCAGGGCCATTTTTTGAACCACCTCTCTCCATAGTCGTGAACTCTCCAACACATTGGCTTTGTCTACCAATGTTAATAAACCTCGACGCCTTGTTGCTGCCTCAAAGGCCATTTTAGCAATACGGGTAATTTCTTCCACGGTATAATAACACGTATCAAAGGCCGCACACCCTCCCTCTACACGTCCTTTGTCACCGAAATAGATCCCACTGGTCAACTCTCGATAGACCACCAAATCGGTACCTAAAATACGCTCTTCTTTGAGTGGAGACCGATCCATCAACGAGGCAAAAAGTCGAACAGGACGAATATTTGCATACAACCCCAAGGCTTTACGCAAGCGCAATAGACCTTGCTCTGGCCTAACTTTTGCAGTTGGATCATTATCATATTTAGGGTCACCTATGGCGCCAAAAAGCACCCCATCGGACATTTTACATATATCAATGGTTTCCTGAGGAAGTGGATCTCCTGTTTCATCAATCGCAATGGCGCCCATGAGGGCGTAATCCAAAATAAATTCATGATTATAACGATTGGAAACAGCTTCCAAAACCTTTATGGCCTGTTTAATGACTTCGGGGCCAATTCCATCTCCGGGTACTACCGCAATGCGTTTCTTCATACTTAAAATTCGATGTGCTTTAGTTCAAAAGCGCTAATTTTTTCTTTTTGACTCAATAAAAAATCAATGTCATCGTACCCATTGATCAAACAGGTTTTCTTGTAAGGGTTTATCTCAAAATGTTCCTGTATCCCAATCTCAGGAACCCGAAGAAGTTGAGCCTCTAAGTCAATTTCGATACCTGTCATGGGATTAGATTGTATCGCCGCTAATAATTCTTTTAGGCTACTGGGAGACACTTGAACGGGTAACAAACCATTATTTAATGCATTTCCTTTAAAAATATCGGCAAAATAACTGGATACGACCGCTTTGAAACCGTAATCGACTAAGGCCCAAGCGGCATGTTCTCGTGAGGATCCACAGCCAAAATTTTCTCCAGCCACCAATATGGAGCCCGAATATTCAGAATTGTTTAGAATAAAATCTGATTTAGGATGACCTTGTTCATCAAAGCGCCAGTCCTTGAATAGATGCTCCCCGAAACCTTCTCTGGATGTGGCTTTGAGGAAACGAGCAGGTATAATTTGATCGGTGTCCACATTTTCCTGAACCAATGGAATAGCTGGACTGAGTAATGTGCTAAATTTTTCCATTAAGCGGGTGCCTCCTCATTTAGATACTTTCTGGGATCGACTACTTTACCTTCCACTGCAATAACGGCCGCAGTTAATGGGCTTACCAATAAGGTACGAGCCCCTGGTCCCTGACGGCCTTCATAGTTTCGGTTCGAAGTAGATACACAATATTCCATCTTAGGAATTTTATCCTCGTTCATCCCCAAACAAGCCGAACATCCTGGACCTCGGAGCTCAAAGCCTGCTTCAAACAAAATATCATGCAAGCCTTCAGCTTTGGCCTGTGCCTCTACCTGCTTAGAGCCAGGTACAATAAATGCTTGTACATTATCAGCTTTTTTCTTGCCTCTCACATAATCCGCCACAATACGGAGATCTTCTATTCTAGAATTAGTGCAGCTACCAATAAATACATGATCAACGGGCGTGTTCAGCAAAGAAGCACCAGGAGTCAGTCCCATATAGTGTAATGACTGAAGTAAGTTATCCGGGCGCTCAACTTCTTGAGTAGTTGGAATATGTTGTGTAATTCCCATTCCCATACCAGGGTTGGTTCCATAAGTAATCATTGGCTCGATGTCCTCGGCATTGAACACATACTCTTTGTCAAAAACAGCGTCCTCATCAGAATACAAAGTAGACCAATAGGCCAAGGCTTCCTCCCACTGCTGTCCAGAAGGTGCGTATTCTCTGCCTTTTATGTACTCAAAGGTGGTCTGATCGGGGGCAATCATTCCCCCACGTGCTCCCATTTCTATACTCATGTTGCAGATAGTCATTCGAGCTTCCATCGAAAGAGATCGAATAGCCGAGCCGGCATATTCCACAAAATGCCCTGTACCTCCTGAGGTACTCAACTTCGAAATAATGTATAGAATGATATCCTTTGAATAAATTCCATTACCCAATTCCCCATCGATAATAATTCGCATAGTTTTCGGGCGTTGAACCAACAGGCATTGTGAGGCCATCACCTGCTCTACCTGTGAGGTGCCAATACCAAAAGCCACCGCACCGAATGCTCCATGGGTCGATGTATGACTATCCCCACAGACTATGGTCATGCCTGGTTTAGTTACCCCCAATTCAGGACCTATTACATGTACAATTCCCTGATTTTTATGCCCAAGACCGTACAAATCTATGTCAAATTCTTCGCAGTTATGCGTGAGCATGTCCACCTGTAAACGAGATAGCTCGTCTTTGATGGGTAAATGCTGATCTTTGGTAGGCACATTGTGATCGGCCGTGGCTACGATTCGGTTTTTATCGTACAGTCCAATTCCTCTTTTTCGAATGCCATCAAATGCCTGAGGCGAGGTTACTTCGTGTATGAAGTGCCGGTCAATAAATAGAATTTCTTGGCCGCCGTCGACCGTATCTACGATGTGGTTATCCCACACTTTTTCAAACAGTGTTTTTCCCATATCAAGTTATCTGGGGTTTCCGTACAAAATTCGAGTGGATAATAGGGTTTTTTACACCTAAGATGAAAATAATGTCAACAGATCCTGATCCTGAACTACTTTTTTTTCATCCGCTATTTTTAAAAAAGCTTCGTAGTACGGTTCCATTTGTTCTCGTTCGACGTCAAATCCCAATTTTGCTGCTCTGAATTTCAAAGCTGCCCGCCCACTTCGTGCCGTTAATACAATACTGGATTCGTCCACTCCCACATCTAAGGGATCGATGATTTCATAAGTCTCTCTACTCTTAATAACCCCGTCTTGGTGAATCCCAGAAGAATGTGAAAACGCATTACTCCCTACAATGGCTTTGTTTGGTTGCACGGGCATTCTCATTCGGGTCGATACTAACTCGCTCATTGATTTTAGCTGCCGGCTTTGAATACGTGTGTCAAAATTCAAATCTTGATGCTGCCGTAAGATCATCACAACCTCTTCTAAGGAGGCATTTCCTGCTCGTTCGCCAATGCCATTAATGGTGCACTCTACCTGAGTCGCTCCATGTTCAACACCTGCGATGGAATTCGCGGTAGCAAGGCCCAAATCGTTATGACAATGAGTGGAAATATGCACCTTATCAATCCCTTTAACATGTTCTTTAAGATAGTTTATTTTGGCCCCATATTGCCATGGCAAACAATACCCAGTGGTATCCGGTATGTTCACTACGGTTGCACCCGCCTCTATAACGGCCTCTAAGACCTTAGCTAGATACTCATTGTCCGTTCTACCTGCATCTTCTGCATAAAACTCCACATCTTCAACAAATCGTTTGGCATATTTTACGGCGGCCACTCCCCGTTCTAAAACATGTTCTCTGGTAGTTCGAAGCTTACTAAATACGTGACTATCTGACGTTCCTATTCCGGTATGTATTCGAGGCATTCTAGCGTTCTTCACCGCTTCAGCAGCGGCATCAATATCTTTTTCGACTGCTCTAGACAACGCACAAACCGTAGATTCGGTGATAATACCTGCTATTTTTGACACTGATTCAAAATCACCCGGAGAAGAAATTGGAAATCCAACCTCCATTATATCGATCCCCAGCTTCTCAAGAGCTAGAGCTATTTCTATTTTTTCATCGGTGTTTAACTGACAACCTGGGACCTGTTCGCCATCGCGTAGTGTTGTGTCAAAAATTTGTATATGCTTGTGAGCCATTATACGGTGTTTGCTTAGTTGTTATTAAGGCGAATATAACGGGTAATAAAGCGACTATAAAGAAGTAAAGAAACCGAATTCATACTATATTACAACATCCAAGACTAAGATAAGGCTTTTGAATTCGGCATAAGTAATTGTTAAGCCTAACTATAGACTAACAGAAACTGTTTTTTTACTACAATGGCCAACCAGCCAAACGATTATTTATTTCAACTTATACGCTCGCTAAGTAAAGCAGAAAAACGCAGTTTCAAGATCTATGCCATGCGCAATAGCTCCGAGGAAGCGAAATTTATACAACTCTTCGACGCCATAGATAAATCAAAAGAATACAGCGAAGAGCTTCTTATTCATAAATTAGATGGAATAAAAAAAACTCAACTCTCTAATCTTAAAGCTCATTTATACCGCCAGTTACTCACCTCGTTGCGGTTGAATTACACCAATCATAACATCGATATACAACTACGGGAACAAATCGATTATGCACGTATCTTATATGACAAAGGGCTTTACAAGCAAAGCCTAAAAATTCTCGATAAAGCCAAATTAGTGGCTCATGAGCATCATCGGGTCCCCCTAAGCTCTGAGATTCTTGGTTTTGAAAAACTCATCGAGTCGCAGTACATCACTCGAAGTTTTGACCATCGCGCGGATGATTTGATTGAACAAACCAAAGAAGTACTGCAGTCCGAGCAACAGTATCATCAACTTTCTAACCTAGCCCTGCGTTTATATAGCTTATACATAAAAACAGGTCATGTCCGTAATGAGGCAGATTATCAGCGAATTCACGCTTTTTTTGAACAAGCTCTGTCCTCCCTTCGGCCAGAAAAAATGGGGTTTTACGAGCAGCATTATCTTCACGTATCTCATGCTTGGTATAGCCTCATTGTTCAGGATTTTCTTTTACAGTATCGCCATGCTCAGAAGTGGGTCGATCACTTTCGCCACCACCCCAATATGCTTCAAGCCGATCCAATTTGGTATTTAAAGGGGGTACATGTCCTTCTTGAGGCCTTATTCATTGTGGGGCATTACGATCGTCATGAAGAGGAAATGAAAAAACTCAAAGAGTTCTTGGTAGATCCACCTTCTCGTAGCAACACAAACCTGGAAACTTTAGGTTGGCAATACTATTACACCTCACAAATCAACCATTTTTTCATGAATGGTGAATTTGAAAAAGGGATAACCATTATCCCAGAACTTTCAGCAAAAATGCAAAAATGGAGCTATCGAATCGATTCCCATCGCATATTGGTGTTTCACTATAAAATAGCCTGTTTGTATTTCGGTGCAGGTAATTTGCAAAAGACCATTGAGCATTGCGCGCACATTATTCAGTATCCAGATCCGCATCTTCGAGAAGATCTGCATTGCTTTGCCCGCATCTTAACCCTTATTGCTCACATTGAACTAGGCAACGAACAATTGGTTCAGTATCAAGTCCGAAGTACCTACCGGTTTTTACGACGTATGAACGATCTCAATTCTGTACAAGAAGAGGTGTTACTGTTTCTACGTAATTTACCTCAAACCAATGAGGATCAATTAGCTAGAAAATTCAAGAAACTCCACTCCAAACTCATTGAGCTTCAGAAAAAG